>NZ_JBIPJE010000051.1:0-256274 GCF_044005875.1 Pseudoalteromonas sp. XMcav1-K
AAAAGCGCAAATGGCGCGAAATAGAAGCGTTAAAGGAAAGACATAGACTGAAAAAAGAACTCGAAGAATACGGTTCTTTAGACGACATTGACCTTGATGATTTAGTCATCTAAACAATATAAAGGTCAAATCAAAAAAGGCTCTTACGAGCCTTTTTTATTGCTTGTTAAACCTCTTTTGGTAACAGCCAATTAATTGGAGTTTTACCCATCGCAATTAAAGCACCATTTGCTTTAGAGAAATGCTTACAACCAAAAAAGCCGCGATAGGCAGAAAGCGGTGACGGATGCGGCCCATTGAAAACAACATGCTTAGTAGTATCGATATGACGTCCTTTTTTTTGCGCATGCGAACCCCAAAGTAAAAACACTATACCATCACCATGTTCATTTAATGCAGCTATAACACGGTCGGTGAACGTTTCCCAACCGAGTTTTTTATGCGAATGGGCTTGGCCTTGCTCAACGGTTAATACCGTATTGAGTAATAGCACTCCCTGCTCTGCCCACGCCTGCAAATAACCATGATTGGGTATAGTAAAACCGTCGATATCAGTTGCTAATTCTTTATACATGTTGGCCAAAGATGGAGGCGCTTTAATACCCGGTTTTACTGAAAACGCCAAGCCATGCGCTTGGTTTGGGCCATGATATGGGTCTTGCCCCAAAATCACTACTTTCACATCTTCAAACGCGGTGCTTGAAAACGCACTAAACACTTCATCCGCAGGCGGAAATACATTAACCCCCTCTGCGCGCTTTTTGGCAACATAGTCGAGTGTGTCTTTAAAGTAGTCTTGCTGCTTTTCAACTGCGAGTACATCTGTCCAAGTAGTCATAAAATTCTTTGTCGGTTATTTTTGCTGTCAGTATGCCATAAAAAAGCCGCTAACTTGTAGCGGCTGGGTATTTCAATCAACAGATTAAAAAGGATTAACCAAGTTTTGCCAAAATGTTTTCACGAAGCACTTGATAGTCGTTAACTAGGTCTTCTGCTAAACACTGTTTTGCTAATGCATCAGCAAGTGGTTTTGGCATATCTAATTCAATCGAAAGAATGTCTTCAACTGACTCTTTAAATTTAGCTGGGTGAGCTGTTGATAAAAAGATGCCAACCCCATCAGCAGCTAAATCTTGTTTTAAGCCTTGGTAAGCAATTGCCGTATGCGGCTCAGCTAAGTACCCTTTAGCATAAACATCGTGCATTACCACTTTCGTTTCTGCTTCATCAACACTGTGCGAATAAAAGTTATCGTAGCTAAACCAGTTGTTATCTAGCATAAACTGCACGCGTGGCCAGTTATTTGGCTTACTTACGTCCATCGCATTTGATAACGATTCTAGCGTTGCATTTGGCGTCCATTCTTTTGATGCTAAATAGCGCGGTACTGTATCATTTTGGTTTGTCGTTGCTGAAAGCTTAGCCACTGGTAAACCTAAACTTGCAGCAATCATTGCAGCACACACATTACCAAAGTTACCACTTGGTACCGAGATATGCGCTTTTGCGCGCGCTGCTTTAGGTAATTTTGCCACTGCTTCAAAGTAGTAACATACCTGTGCAAGTAATCGGCTAATATTGATTGAGTTTGCTGAGTTTAAACCTAAGCGCTGTTTTACTTCATCATCTAAAAACGTTTGTTTAACCATCGCTTGGCAATCATCAAAGCTGCCATCTACTGCGTAGCAATGAATATTATTGCCAAGCGTTGTGAACAGTTTTTGCTGCGCTAGTGAGATTTTACCTTTCGGGTATAAAATCACCACATCAATGTCTTTTTTACCGTAAAACGCATGTGCCACAGCAGCACCTGTGTCGCCACTTGTTGCCGTTAAAATTGTGGTTTTGTTACCTTCATTGAATACCGACAAGCACTCCGCCATAAAACGGCCGCCAAAGTCTTTAAACGCAAGCGTTGGACCATGAAACAGCTCAAGGCAGTAAACATTATCTTCAACTTTTACCAGTTCTGCTGGAAAGTTAAAGGCATTTTGTACCATTTGCTGTACGGTACTTTCTGGCAACTCATCACCTATTAAATGCGATAAAATTTTGCTGCTACGCGCGACAAAATCAAGCTCAAGTAATTCATCAACATTGCTTAGCGGTACTAGGCTATTTGGGAAAAAGACACCTTGATTGTTGCCTAATCCTACTTTTACCGCCTCTACAAACGATACCTTCTGCTCGGCGTCTTTTAGATTATGCAATAACATCACTTTCTCCTTTTTCTAGTACACGTGTGCCACGGTTATCTATTTTACAAATGTGGCTAAAACCGTTTTCATTCAAATAATTTTCTTTTAACCAAGCGTCTATTGCTTGTGCTTGCGCTTCACTTTTTGTTAAAGCCAAAAGCGTTGGACCTGCGCCAGAAATGGCAACCACTTCTGCACCTAATTCTGGTAATGCCGCTTTGGCTTCGCTAAACCCTGCAATTAATGATTGGCGATATGGCTCAGCAAGCTCGTCTTTCATTAGTTCTATTGCGCTATCAAATTGCCCGCTAAAACATAACGCGGTAAACGCGCTTAAGCGCTGACCATAATTAATGCTGGTATGCATGCTGACTTCTTTTGGCAGCACAGCGCGTGCTTTTGCGGTATTCAGTGCAAAGCCTGGGTAGGCAACAACTAATTGCCAATTTTCATCTGTTGGTAATGCCAATGAATTGTTTGGTACTAAATCACCGCACAATTGCAAACCACCCAAATAACAAGGTGCAATGTTATCGTAGTGGCGACCGCCACTAACTTTTTCTTCAAAATCAGCCATTAATGCCAATAACTGTTTTTGTGAAAGATTAGTGTTAGCAAACTTATCAAGTGCCGCAAATGCAGCAACCACAGAGCACGCACTTGAACCTAAGCCCGAGCCAACCGGTAAGTTCTTCTTTAATTCCAGTTTACATGCTGGCATATCGCTTGAAACATTTTCACGGAAATGCACTAAACACTGATATGCAAGGTTATCCTCTTTAGGACCAGCCAGCTTTTCAGCGTATTTTCCACTACATACAAATTCGTCTTGGCCTGAATCGCTTGCGCCAATTGCAACAATATCACCAAGTAGCGCGCCACTTACTGGCGCAAGTGCTGCGCCAAGTAAGTCAAAACCAACGGCAAAATTACCACTGGATGCGGGTGCATAAACTTCAATCATCACCCTCTCCTACGGCAATGTTTTTAAAATGTCAGCAAATACGCCTGCCGCAGTAACTTCTGCGCCAGCGCCATAACCACGAATGACAAATGGTTTTGGCTGGTAGTATTGACTTAAGATTGCCAGTGCATTTTCACCGTCGCGTACACTGTTAAGCGCATCTTCTTTGCTTACTGCTTGAATACCTACTTTACATTTGCCATCTTCGATTGAACCAACATAACGCAGTACTTTGCCATCCGCTTTTGCTGATTCAACGCGCGCTGTAAATTCAGAATCAAGTTCAGGTAGTCGTGCCATAAACTCATCAACACTTGCACCTTCAGCAAATTCTGGTGATACCACAGGTTCAACGTCAATATCATCAAGCTCAAGCTGTAGTCCAGATTCACGGGCAATAATAAGTAACTTACGCGCTACATCCATACCGGATAAATCATCTCGCGGATCAGGCTCTGTAAAACCATTGTCTTTTGCTTGTTTAGTTGCTGCGCTTAAACTTAAGCCATCTTCAACTACACCAAACATATACGACAGTGAACCACTTAAAATACCGTTAAAGCTAAGTAATTTGTCACCTGCGCCAAACAGCAGCTGCAAGTTATCAAGCACAGGTAAGCCAGCACCTACATTTGTTTCGTATAAGAATTTACGACCTGTTTTTTGTGTGGCAGATACCAGCGATTGGTAATATGCCTGAGAGCTTGTATTTGCTTTTTTATTTGCAGCTACTACGTGGAAGCCTGCATTAATAAAGTCTAAATACTGCTCTGCTAAGAACTGTGATGATGAACAATCAACAAGCACAGGGTTAATTAAATGGTTTTCTTTAACAAATTGCTCAACCGCTTTTAAATCAAAGCTCTGCTGTGAATCAGCAAGTTGCATTTGCCAGTTTTCAAAATCTACGCCGTCACTATCAAGTAGCATTTGACGCGAGTTTGCAACGCCATACAAATTTAGTTTGATATTACGTTTTTGCAGCCATTCTTGCTGGCGTTGTAGCTGGCTAACCAGCTCTTTACCAACCAAACCACAGCCGAGTAAAAATACATCGATAGAAGGCACATGAGTAAAGAAGTTTTCATGACATACTTTCACTGCATCATTACAAGATTGACCATCAATTACCGCTGAAATCGCGCTTTCTGTCGAGTCTTGCGCAATCGCAACAATGTTAACTTGTGCTTGCGCAAGTGATGCAAAGAACTTAGCAGCAAGGCCTTTATGGGCTTTCATGTTGTCGCCAACTAAAGTCACAATTGCTAAATTTTGTTCGATTTGGAATGGTTCTATCAGGCCTGCTTGCGCTTCTAACGCGAATGCTTGCTCAAGTGCATTTGTGGCTTTAGCTAAATCAGCTTGATATACACAAAAACTAATGCTGAATTCGCACGATGACTGTGTGATTAACACAATTGAGATTTCATCTTGCGCTAATGCGCTAAATACGCGCGATGCCATGCCCACTTTACCTTTCATACCAGGGCCAGACACCGTGATCATTGCAAGATCTTGTAAGCTCGAAAGCGCTTTTACAGGCTCACCGTTTGAGCTTGACTGCGCACTGATAAGCGAGCCTGGTACATCAGGATCATGCGTATTTTTAATCTCACACGGCACGCCATATTTTGCACACGGTAAAATTGTTTTAGGGTGAAGTACTTTAGCGCCAAAGTAAGAAAGCTCCATGGCTTCTTTGTAGCTTAAGCTATCAATTTTCATTGCCGATTTGATATAACGCGGATCAGCGCTATAAACACCGTCTACATCTGTCCAAATTTGGCAGATTTTAGCATCAACACAGACTGCAGCTATCGCTGCAGAGTAATCAGAACCATTACGACCAAGGGTTGTTAACTCACCTTGCTCGCTTGCGGCAGTGAAGCCCGGCATAATATAAACCTTGCTTGGCTGCTCTGCTAATTGCTTTGCAAATTGCTGTTTTGATTGTGTTAAATCAACTTCAGCATCTAAATAGTTGTTGTTTGATGCAATGCACTTAGTGGCTTCAAGGTAAACAGGCGATAACTCATTTAACAGCGCTTGCATCAGCGATACACTGAGGCGCTCACCAAAGCTTATAACGTAAGCTTTTACTTGTGCTGGGCAATACCCGATTAACGCAACTCCATCGAGTTTTTGTTTTAGCTCATCAAAATTAGGCCAATTAGTTACAACTGCAACCTCTGACGCCTGCGCTTTAAGGCCTTCACTACGCGTAACGAGTGCTTGCCATGCTGCTGAATAATCTTGCCCTTTTTCAGCTAGTTCAGATAGCTCAACAAGACTGTCAGTCATACCGCCAGGTGCAGATAACACTAACAACATTTGGTCTTCAAGTTGACCTTTGGCAAGTTCAGCTACCTGCTTTAAACAGGCAAAGTCAGCAAGAGACGAGCCTCCAAATTTTAATACCTTCATTCTTTTTCCCCATTCCAAAAACGAAAAAGGCCTGTGCTCGTAGTGAGCACAGGCCTTTAAATTTTGCGTACAGACCTATGCCACTATCCAGTTAGGATAATGGTTGTAATAATGGTGGTGTGTACTAAATTGATTTGTTTCATGGCCTTTAGACTGCCGAATCGTCAAAGATATGTCAACTATAAAAAAAAGATAATTTATTCCATTTAGCACTATAATAAATCAACGAATGCCAAATTTATGCAAAAGTGATGAAAACGCTTCATCTTTAAATGGTTTTTCAATAAATCCTAGTACGCCAAACTCAGCCACTCGCTGTTTCATTTCAGGTTGAATATCGGCAGAAATAATAATGGTATGTAAGTGAATTTTTTCGGCTTTTAAATTAGCTAACACGCCAAGACCGTCCATAACTGGCATAGTCAAATCTAGGCACAACAAACCGAACTCTTGCTGGCGCAATAAGTTGAGTGCCTCTTGCCCGTTCTGGGCTTGGCTAACAACAAAGTCATTGTGATTTTTGAAATAACGCGCTACTTGCTTTCGCGCAATTAACGAGTCATCACACACAAGTACGGGAAATGTACTAGACAAAATAAAACCAATAAAAACCGTAATAATATAGCCATAATATGAGTAAACGCGGTAATTGCAAGATTTATGCGTGCTAGTTACGTTATGCCGTGATTAGATCAAATTATTTAACAAAAATGTCAGTAGAGCTGGTTAAAATGAACTAAGCTTTTATTTATTCGATTTATTTAACCACTTTCGTATTTATTTTTAGGTCAAAATTAGCTAACTTTAATGGCGAACATGATAAAATTACAATAATGAGGTTCTGGTTAATTCAATGTTAAGCAAAAGTCTTTCTAAACGCTTGTTAACCAGCGTACTCTCAGTATATTTTGTACTTACGTTTATCGTAACTTGCGGTCAAGTAATCGCTGAATACCATAATTCAAAAGATCACATTCAAAACGAACTTTCCACCTTACAAAAAACCTTTTCCGGCAGCTTAACGCGCGCCATTTGGGAGCTAAATACGCAGCAAACCCGCACTATTGCCGAGGGTTTACTTGCAATCCCCTCTATCGAAGGGGTAATTGTTCGCGATGATAACGGTGAAATTATTTCACAAATAGGTCAATCAATTGATATTGTTGAACGCTACGAGTCGCAACTCGTGCAAGAAGCCGTGCTTGTTCAACATACCAGTTCAGGCCTATTTGGTTACACCTTTCCGCTAGTATTTGAATTTTCAGGTCGCGCGACACAAGTAGGTGACGTAACACTATTTTCAAGCCGCGAAGTGGTGTTTAGCCGCATTATGGTATCGCTGTACTTTTTAGTCGGTAATGCCTTAATCAAAACTACTTTCCTAATTATTTTATTTTTAATGGCATTCAGACGCCTGCTTACCGAGCCATTAACAGACTTAACCCAGCAAATTGAAGAATTAGAGCTCGATAACCTTGAAGGTGCGCGCGTAAGCATAGAAACCACTGAGCACAACGAACTAAAAATTATGGAGCATTCGTTCAATAAGCTGATTGATAAAGTGGTAAGTTATAAAGACCAACTCGAATCAACACAACGACAGCTTGTAAAAACAAACGAAAAGCTCGACCAACAAAACTTACTTTTAGAACAAGAAGTTGCACGCAAAACATCAAACCTAAGCCAAGCAATGATGGATTTACAGCAACAGAAATACGAACTTGAAAAACAAAAGTTGGTACTTACGGAAGAAGTCGATCGCCGCAAAACCACGGAAGGCGAATTACTCGTTAAGCAGGACGAACTTACTAAGTATGTAGATGAATTAAATATGGCGCAGGAGCGCTTAGTTGGCTCTGAAAAAATGGCGGCATTGGGTGGTTTAGTTGCAGGTATTACCCACGACATTAATACACCCGTTGGTATTGGCGTAACCGCCACATCGTTTTTACAAGAGCGCTTGGCACAAGTAGAAGCGGCATACGCAGAAAAAACTCTCTCACCAAAAGCGCTTGAAGAGTTTATTGCCGACGCAAAACAAAGTACTGCCCTATTAACGACTAACTTAGAGCGCGCATCTGAGCTTGTTGCTAGCTTTAAGCAAATTGCGGTAGACCAAGCCAGTGAAGCGGTGCGTCAAATTAACTTAAAAGAATACCTTAACGAGATTATTCGCTCGCTTCACCCGAAACTTAAAAAGACAATGCATAAAATTAATATTCATTGTCCGGAAGATTTACTACTCAACTTGCCTGCTGGGGCAATTAGTCAAATTTTTACCAACCTGATTATGAATTCACTAATTCATGGTTTTGAAGGCATCAATGCAGGTACCATTGATATTAATATTCAAGAGCAAGATGGCGAAGTTGCCATTACCTTTAAAGATAACGGCCGTGGTGTTGAAGCTGAGCAGCTAGAAAATCTATTTGACCCATTCTACACAACACGTCGCGAGCAAGGTGGCAGTGGTCTTGGCACGCACATTACTTTTAACTTAGTAAAACAAACGCTAGCTGGCGATATCACAGCAACCAGCGAACCAGGCAAAGGCTTGTGCTATAAAATCACCTTCCCTAAGGATATGCCAAGTCCAGACTCTTACCCATTGGTGGATTAATTGCTCAATTGATAAAGAAGCGCTGAAAGGCGCTTTTTTATTGTTTGTAACCCTGATACGCTTAGCAAAATTTATAACGAAATTGGTTTTGCCAATACAATTTCAAGGATCCTTTCATGTGGTTTAGTAACCTAATTTGCTATCGCTTCAAACAAGATGTTGATTACAACCAAGACGAATTTGAAAAAGCACTCGAGCAAGATAAATTTCGCCCATGTGGCAGCCAAGATTTAAGCACCTTTGGCTGGACCAAAGCACTTGGTAAACATGGCCAAATGCTGTCGCACTTTAGTAAAAAAAGCATTCTGCTTTGCGCTAAACGTGAAGAAAAAGTACTACCGCCAGCTGTGATCAATGATCTTCTAGCAGAGAAAGTAGAACAAATCGAAAACAGCGAAAACCGCCCTGTTAAGAAAAAAGAGAAAGACGAGTTAAAAGAAAACTTAGTGCATTCTTTACTACCTCAGGCGTTTAAAAAATCAAGCTTACAGTTTGCCTTTATCGACTTAGAAAAAGGCTGGATGGTAGTTAACAGTGCAAGTTTCAATAAAGCAGAAGAGTTACTTGCACTACTTCGTAAATCACTTGGTTCACTGCCTGTAGTACCTGCTTTCGTAAACTATGATTTAGGCTTATTTTTAACAAATTGGTTAGCGAAAGACGAAGCTCCAGAGCAATTTACCATTGGTCTTGATGCAGAGCTTGTTGAACCAGAAGAAAACGGCGCTAAGGTAGTACTTAAACAGCATGACCTTGCCTCTGACGAAGTAAAAAATCACTTAGATAACGGTAAAGTGGTTACAAAGTTAGCGCTAGATTGGATGGAGCGCATTCGCTTTGTACTGCAAGAAGATGGCTCAATTAAACGTGTAAACTACGCAGAGCTGTTAAAAGAAGAAAACGCTGATATTCCAAAAGAAGATATGGCAGTTAAGCTAGATGCTGACTTTATGCTTTCAAGCGATGAAATTAAGCAAATGCTAGAAGCGCTGATTACTGCACTAGGTGAACCGGAAGATACAATTTAAGGTTTCCTTTTTGTAGCCGACGCTAAATATTCAAAAAGCCGCAAATGCGGCTTTTCTCTCTTTGGCTGTAATTAGCAATTACGCCATTAAGTTTTGTAGCTTTTTCATAGCTGATTTTTCTAACTGGCGAACACGCTCTGCTGATACTTGGTATTTAGCAGCGAGGTCTTGCAGCGTTTCTTTCTCTTCAGCTAACCAGCGTGCACGAATAATATCTTGTGAGCGGTCATCTAACGTATTTAACGCTGAGAATAAACGTTGGTTTGAATTATCTTGCCACTGCTCTTCTTCAACTGTTTCAGCTAAGTCAGACGATTGGTCTGTTAAGTACTGAACAGGTGAAAACTGTGACTGTGTTGCGCCGTCGTCTTCATCAGCGTTTAGGTCAAAGCCCATATCTTGACTGCTCATACGTGATTCCATTTCACGTACATCTTTTTCAGATACACCTAATTCGTTAGCAACCGTTTGTACTTCTTCGTGATTAAACCAGCCTAAACGCTTTTTGTTTTTACGAAGGTTAAAGAACAACTTACGCTGTGCTTTAGTTGTTGCTACTTTTACGATGCGCCAGTTTTTCAGCACATATTCATGAATTTCAGCTTTAATCCAGTGAACAGCAAACGATACTAAGCGTACACCTACAGTTGGGTCAAAACGTTTTACAGCCTTCATTAGGCCAACGTTACCTTCCTGGATAAGATCTGCCTGCGGTAAACCATAACCCGAGTAACTTTTCGCGATATGCGCTACAAATCTAAGGTGTGACATAATTAACGCACGTGCTGCATTAAGGTCGCCACTGTCCTGTAGCTTCTCTGCCAATGCCTTTTCCTCATCCGCACTTAGCATAGGAATAGTGCTTACAGCTTGTAGATAGCTTTCAATGCTACCTGCGTTTTGCGGCATACTAAGTGTTAGGGCATTCATCTCTTTTGTCATATTTCACCTCAGGTGGAGTAACAAACTTTCTCAATTTTAGCACTCTCTTAACTAGAGTGCTAATCTGAATTTACAGGTTTTGAGCAGGAATTCAAGTTAAAGTTCCGTGAAACTTGTAAGAAAAAACTAATGACCTGAAATATCGACAATTTTAAATGTAGTTTTATTGTAAAACGTAATACTGGCATTACACTTCGTTTGGTTCAATGGCGTCGATATAGCGCTTAACAGATAAAAACGAACCAAATAAACCTAAACAAACAGCAAGCCCTAGCAGTACAAGAAATTCACTAAAATTGAGTCCCTGTAAGTTGAAGTTAGCGTTATAAACGCCCACAACTTGCGTAACGGCATTATCAAGCCAAAGCAACATCATCAATACCGCTAGAAAAGCAATAAAACCACCTACTATGCCATACCAAATGCCTGTCCACAAAAACGGGGCTTGAATAAAATGGTTGGTTGCACCAACGAGCTTCATTAGCTGTATTTCTTGTTTCTTATCCATAATAGACAAGCGAATAGTATTACCTACAATCAACACCACTGAAGTTAATAGCAAAAATGCAATTGTAAGCACGCTTTCACGCAATAAACTAAGTAGTGCATTAAGTCTTTCTAACCACTCAATATCGAGTTTGCCAAAATCAACATCTCGCTCTCGCTCGAGTTTATCGAGCAATTCGCGTGCCGCTTCTGGTTTGGTAAATTGGCTATTCGGTGTGACTAAAACAACACTGGGTAGTGGATTTTCGTCGAGGTAATTAAGCGCTTCACCAAAACCCGACGCCACTTTAAACTCTTCTAATGCATCTTGCTTTGAAATAAAACGCACATCTTTTACTTCGTTATAAAGAGACAGGCGCTTAATCAGTGCACTTGATTCTTTGTCAGAGATGTCTTGTTTTAAAAACAGTGAAATTTCAGCTGCATTGTCAAAACCGCTACTTACCTTTTGCACATTCTTAACTACCACATACAAAGTGGTAGGCAGGGTTAAACTAAGCCCGAGAACTGCAATAGTCATCAGTGATGCAACTGGCGTTCGCCACAATTCACCTAGGCTGTGTACACCTTGGCGAATGGTATTCATAAAGGCAAAGTACAGCCCCATAAAATAAGAGTGTTGAACCTGTTCACCCTGACTTTTACGGCCTTTAAACAATAAACTCATTATGCACCTCCCATAAGTGGATCGGTGACTAAATTGCCTGCCTTCAAGGTTAAGCTGCGGTACTTCATACGCGCTATTAAGCCTAAATCGTGGGTAGCAATAAGCACAGTTGTGCCATGTTGATTGAATTCTTCAAACAGTTTTAAAATTTCAACTGACAACTCAGGATCTAAGTTACCGGTAGGTTCGTCGGCTAGTAAAATAGGCGGTGAATTAACAATTGCCCGCGCAATACCAACGCGTTGTTGTTCACCACCCGATAGGGTTTCTGGTGCACAGCGTGCTTTATTTAACAGCCCTACTTTATCGAGGGCTGCATGCACTCGTTTTTCGATATCACGGCGATGACTGCCAGCAATAACCAGTGGCAACGCCACATTATCGAATACCGAGTAACGGTCGAGCAATCGGTGGTTTTGAAAAATAACGCCAATATCGCGCCTAACATAAGGCACTTGCTTTGCCGTTACTTTATTTAGTAGCACACCATTTATATATACCTCACCAGCAGATGGACGTTCCATCAAGCTGATCAGTTTAAGTAAGGTGCTTTTCCCTGCCCCACTGTGGCCAGTCAAGAAAGCGAGTTCACCGGGTTGTAAGTGAAAACTAACTTTCTCAATTGCTTTATGGCCACCTGGGTATGTTTTACTTACCTGTTGAAATTTTATCATTATTATAATTATGTCGTTGAATTACTCTTCGCTAAACAGAGCCTCAATAAAGTCTGTGCTATTAAAGGTACGTAAATCATCAATACCTTCACCCACACCTATGTAGCGAATTGGAATGTTAAATTGGTCGGCCACCGCAAAAATAACACCACCTTTGGCTGTACCGTCTAATTTCGTTAAGCTGATCCCTGTCAGGCCTACAGCTTGATCAAATAGTTTTACTTGGCTAATTGCGTTTTGACCAGTACCTGCATCGATAGTTAGCATCACTTCATGTGGCGCATTCACATCAAGCTTTTTCATCACACGTGCAATTTTTTCTAGCTCTTGCATTAAGTGATCTTTGTTTTGTAAACGACCCGCAGTATCGGCAATTAATACATCCACGTTACGAGCCTTCGCTGCTTGCAATGCATCAAACACAACAGATGCACTATCAGCGCCGGTGTGCTGCGCAATAACAGGAATATCGTTACGTTCGCCCCACACTTGTAACTGCTCTACCGCAGCTGCACGGAATGTGTCACCCGCAGCTAACATAACCGACTTACCTTCAGCTTGGAATTGCTTAGCTAGCTTACCAATGGTTGTTGTTTTACCTACGCCGTTTACACCCACCATTAAGATAACAAATGGACCATCGCTGTTTTCAATCACAAGCGGTTTATCTGCACTTGCTAACATTGAAGACATTTCTTCTTTTAATAAGCCGTATAGTGCATCACCATCTTTTAGCTGTTTACGGTCGGCTGCATCCGTTAAGCTATCAATTAGTTTGAGCGTTGTATCAACACCTACGTCAGCTGTAAGCAGTTGTGTCTCGAGCTCTTCAAATAGCTCATCATCGATTTTTTTACCGCTAAAAATATTGGCAAAACCTGCACCGATGTTTTGCTTTGTTTTAAGTAAGCCTTTTTTCAAGCGACCAAAGAAGCCAAGTTTAGGTTCTGTACTTTTTTCAACTTGCTGTTTAGCTTGTTCTTCAGCTTCTAAACGAGCTGCTTCTTCCGCTTGGCGTTTTTCTTCCGCCTCGGCAGCTATTCGTGCAGCTTCTTCTGCTTGGCGCTTTTCTTCAGCCTCAGCAGCTATTCGTGCAGCTTCTTCTGCTTGGCGTTTTTCTTCCGCTTCAGCAGCTATTCGTGCCGCTTCTTCTGCTTGGCATTTTTCTTCCGCCTCAGCAGCTATTCGTGCAGCCTCTTCCGCTTGGCGCTTTGCTTCCGCCTCAGAAGCTATTCGTGCAGCTTCTTCTGCTTGGCGCTTTTCTTCTGCCTCAGCTGCTAATCGTGCAGCTTCTTCTGATTGGCGCTTTTCTTCCGCCTCAGCAGCTATTCGTGCAGCCTCTTCTGCTTGGCGTTTTTCTTCCGCCTCAGCAGCTAAACGAGCGGCCTCTTCTGCTTGACGCTTTTCTTCCGTCTCAGCTGCTAAACGAGCTGCTTGCTCAGCCTGACGTTTTTCTTCTGCTTCAGCTTCTAAACGTGCCGCTTGCTCTGCTTGGCGTTTTTCTTCCGCTTCAGCAGCTAAACGTGCCGCTTCTTCGGCTTGGCGTTTTTCTTCCGCCTCAGCAGCTATTCGTGCCGCTTCTTCGGCTTGGCGTTTTTCTTCCGCCTCAGCTGCTAAACGTGCCGCTTGCTCTGCTTGGCGTTTTTCTTCTGCCTCAGCTGCTAAGCGTGCAGCTTGCTCAGCTTGGCGTTTTTCTTCCGCCTCAGCTGCTAAACGTGCTGCTTCTTCCGCTTGGCGTTTTTCTTCAGCCTCAGCTTCTAAACGTGCCTTTTCTTCCGCTTCTAATCGCGCTTGTTCTTCTGCCGCTAGGCGTGCTTCTTCTTGCTGCTGTTGCTCGTCTTTTTTGCCGAAGCCAAGCCAAGATAAAAATTTATTTTTTGCCATTTAAGTTAAATACCAATCACAAAATTCTGATAAACTACAATTCCCAATATGGTATCACTTTCACCGGTGAATGAAAAAAATCATATTGGTTTTTTAGTCTAATTCTGTAAGTAAATTTGTAATGCGATCACACAAGCAAAAAAACAAGCCAACAAACAATTCTGGTCAAATTAGAATTATTGGCGGCAAGTTCCGTTCGAGAAAGTTAAAAGTGCATGATGTTGAAGGCTTGAGACCTACAACAGATAGAGTGAAGGAAACCGTATTTAACTGGTTGATGCCATACACCAGCAATGCCAATGTGTTAGATTGTTTTGCAGGTTCAGGTGGTTTAGGATTCGAAGCTCTGTCTCGCTACGCCGACAAAGTAACGTTTATTGAACTGGATGCAACAGCACATCGACAGATCGCTGAAAATATCAATGTACTTAAAGCAGAAAATACCACATTAAAACATGGGAACAGTTTAGAGGTTCTGCCCAAACTAGCTGATAAATTCGACTTAGTATTTATTGATCCCCCCTTTCGCAAAAATTTAGCAGAAAAAACCTGTCACTTATTAGCTGACAATAATTTGCTAAATAACGATGCGGTTGTGTATTTGGAAGTCGAAAAAGAATTAGTAAACTTGAATTTCCCAGACGGCTGGCAAATTTTAAAGGAAAAGAATTTTGGTCAGGTTACGAGCTACTTGTTAGCGACCAAGTAGCCAATAAAAGCGTTAAATTTCAATACCGATATTGCTTTGACCATCAGCAATTGCTAATTGTTTTAACGCTTTCATTGCATCTTTATCGATACGTTCAAACGACTCAACTTTATCAATCAACTCTGCCAGCACTTCCATTTCGTATGCCATTAGAGGGTGAGCACGAAGCGCTGCGTTATCGGCTATTTCACCTTCAGATGTTAATTGATATTCGATAAACTTCGCCACACTTGCTTGTGATATTTTGCACACATCAACAAAGTTAGCTTCTTCTTTTTGCTGCATACCATTAATTAAGGTAATTAACGCAGTACACGTATCAATTGCAGGGTATACGCCAAACATATCAAAGTCGTTGAGATCAGGCGTATTTTGTTCAACCTTTTCGTTTAATTTTTCTAAGCTAATTTTAGCTTTTGGCAATAATAGTTTTTCCCACAATGAGTTAAGAGCATTACGCAACTCTGTGCCATTACCAAACTCTAACGCTTCACTAAATAACAAATAATTAGGCAGCATTCGTTCAATCATTGCCGCTGCTAATGATGCCTGCTGTACATAGTTTAGTTCGCGAATGCGCTGAAAGTTATTAGGTTTTTTCATTATTGTTCAGTCTAAAATTTAATTAGGCGAATTGTAGCAAGATTCAGCTTAAAACACATAAAAAAAGGCGTGCTAAATAGCACGCCTTTTTTCTATTCTAACTATTATTCTTGATTAAGCTGTTTCTGTGCGTATTCAAACTTAAGCTTAAATTCGGTTACTTTTGCTTCAAGCTCTTCCACGCGGTCCGTTAAACCAATGTTTTCGCTACGTATTGACTCATAAGCACCACGTGCTTGTTGAGTATCTTTTTCAATACGACTTAGCAAGCTTGAGTTACGACCTTGTTCACGGTTAAGCGCAGTATCTTGCGCTTCTAACTGACGGCGTAACTGCGAAATCAAATCTTGGTCATCTTGCTTCGCGTTTTCAAGCAGAGTGAGTTTTTCCATTAACTCTTGGTTTTTAGATGTTTCTTCAGAAAGTGCATCTGCTTGCGCTTTCACTTTTTCTTTAAGCGCGCTTGCTTCTTGGCTCAAGTCTTTCTTCAAATCGTTGAAGCGACCTTCACTTTCTTGACTGATTTGCGTTAACTTCTCAGACAGTTCGCTAACTTGCTCTTTGTGCTGTTCAATATCAGATGAAAGCAGTTTGTTTTGCTCTTCAAGTTTACCAACAACCTCTGATTGCTCTTTCACTTGGCTTTCAAGTTCAGCTTTATCTTTCTCGTATTGTTGTAGTGACTGCTCTTTATCTTCTAACATCGAGCGCAATGTTTCACTGTCTTTATTCGCTTCTTGTGACAGTGATTGATGCTTCTCATGCACTGAATCTAATTCACCACTTACATCATCAAGTTGTTGTTTTAATTCCGCGATAACTTCGTCTTTACTGGTTGATTCTTGCTTTAATAGCTCAATTTCATCTGTAAACACTTTTTTCACTTCAACCAGCTTTTGATCTTGGCTCTGATGCTCTGTTCTGCGCTCTTCAATCAGCTGTTTTAGCTTGTTCGACTGCGCTTCGTTCTGTTCTTTTTGTTTGTGAAGCTGCGACTCTGCAAGCTCAAGGCTTTCTGTAAGCTCGGCAATTTTGTCACTTAGTTCGCCTTGTTGCTGCTCTGATTGAGAGCTTAATTCGTCACTTACCTTTTCAAGCTCAGCTTCTTTCGCTGCAATCGCCTCTTCTAGCGATTCGTTATCCAGCTCTAATTGATTTGCTTTCTTTTTAAATTCGGCAAGTTGCGCTTCAAGCTGCTGAATGTGCTCATCTTCATCATTTTGATGTTGAACCATTGCCGCTTGATGACCTTTTTCTAGCGCCTGTTGACTCGCGCTCAGTAAAAGAGTTTGCAATATCGGCGCGATATTCGTCGTAAAGGTTTGACTTAATTCAGAAATATACGGATGTTCGAACTCAATTGCGTCAGCAACCTGTTGCTCGATACTTTCTTGACTTGCATTCACTTTTTCTGCTGCAAGATTAAACACATCACTAGGCGATAAACTGTTTAAAGCACTCAGCACTTCATTTAACTGCTTGCTCTTATTTTCACCCATGTATCCCCCTTTGAGCTTTTTATTATTATTGCTCTAATGTAATCCAATTTACGTATAAAGTTTCTTTGTTATCATTCGTTGTTATGAATAATAAAAATCAAAGATAAGTGTAGACAATAAAATCTGGCACTGCTTACTATAGCGATGAGATTTAATCGTGTTATTTTTGCGCTTTAGTCTAGCCTACAATATAGTCGGATGGAATAACCTAGTTGTAAAATAAAGAAAATAAGTATTTATTACTAAAAAAGAAATTATTAAAACGGTATGACAATTGAACTAAACTTAACCACCCCAGCACTGCTTTTTCCAGCAATATCATTGCTTTTACTAGCATATACCAACCGTTTTTTGGTACTTGCACAGCTTATTAGGCAACTAAATTCACGTGAAAATGGCAATGAAATTCGCGCTATGGTGAAAGCACAAATCTCCAACCTTCGCGACCGCCTAAATTTGATTCGGCGCATGCAGTTTTTTGGTGTTCTTTCCTTTTTGCTTTGCACCGCAGCCATGTTCGCTGTATTTCTCACACAAAACTTGCTGGGTACAGGCTTATTTGGTTTAAGTTTAGCGTGTTTGCTGTATTCTTTGGTGTTGTCACTTTACGAAATTCACATCTCTTGTCAGGCTATCGAAATCGAACTCAATAATATCGAAAGTAAACCTGTTATTGATAATGACGACAGTGCCACATAACAGCCCTAGCCTTGAAATGCTGCGTAATATTCGTGACATTTAATATTTCACTACTCTAGTTTTTTGCTTCTATACTTTTAAATAAGATTCATAAATTAGAGCAGCGACTGTGACGGACTTTCTATTTGCCGACGAGCAAATTGATGACATTGCAAAAGCGTCAAACGACGAAAGTTGGAATATTTTGGTAGTTGACGATGAAGAAGACATTCATCAGGTCACCAAGCTAGTTCTAAACGGCTTTACGTTTGAAGATAAGCGGCTGATTTTTCACCACGCATATACTGCCGCTGAAGCAATGCAAATGCTTAAAGGGTTGCCTGAGGTTGCCGTAGCGTTAGTGGATGTAGTGATGGAAACAAGCCACGCTGGTTTGGATCTCATTCGTTATATTCGCGAAGACGCCGATAATCACGATATTCGCCTGATTTTACGTACCGGACAACCGGGTGAAGCCCCCGAAGAGTCTGTGATTCGTGATTATGATATTAACGATTACAAAAATAAAACCGAACTCACTGCAATAAAACTCAAAACATTGTTGTACTCTGCTCTTCGTTCTTATCGTGATATTTGCATTATTGAACAACATAAATTGGGACTTGAAAACATCATTAATGCTTCTGCTAAATTCTTAGAGTGTGAAACGGTTAACGAATTTGCATCTTCGATCCTAGAGCATGTTTCAGGTGTAATTGGCCACAGCAATAAAGAGATTTACTGTGCCGCAGCAATCAACTCGCAGACCGATAATGCAACAGATTTTAAACTACTAGCTTGCTCTGGTGCTGATAACACAAAGCAAGACATACCAAGCGAAATTGGCAATTTATTCGAGCAAGCACACAATACGAAGTCATCGTTTAAAACACCGCAGGAATATGTTGGCTATTTCCCAACAAAAGGCGGCTTAGAGACTATGCTGTACGTCAGTAAATCGTCAGACTTAAACGCGTCAGACCATCAACTATTAGAGTTTTTTGCTCATAACATTGCCCTAGCATACGACAACCTACGGTTGCGTGAACTCATTAGAGAATCACAAAAAGAGCTCTCTTATATTCTTGGGGAAGCCGTTGAAAAACGCAGTAAAGAAACAGGCAGCCACGTAAAACGTGTCGCCCATTATAGTTATTTGCTTGCAATTAAGTATGGGTTAACCCCGTATCAGGCGGAAATTATCAAGCTTGCTTCACCGCTACACGATATTGGTAAAATCTCCATCCCAGATCATATCCTCAATAAACCCGGCAAGCATGACGCGCAAGAATGGGAAATCATGCAATCACACGCTGAGATTGGCTATGACATACTTAAAAACTCAACTAATGAAATTTTAAAACAGGGTGCGACGATTGCGTACGAACACCATGAACGCTGGGACGGCAAGGGTTATCCGCAGCAACTTGCTGGTGAAGATATTGATATTTCAGGACGTATTACCGCACTTGCAGATGTGTTTGATGCCCTTGGCAGCGAACGCTGCTACAAACCCGCTTGGCCGCTCGATAAAATACTTACACTGTTAAAAGATGAAAAAGGTAAGCAGTTTGATCCCAAACTAATTGAGATTTTTATTGATAACCTCGATGAATTTTTAGCAATTAGAGATCAATTCCCCGATTAAGAAAAACATTTAGCCTTTTTATTTACTTTTACGTTTTAACTTTACGGTTGCGACTATTCCTAATGACGCATTAACCAATATTAAAAATACGTCGGTAAACTGAATAAAAAACACAACAAACTAAAGTAGTGTTTTACTAAGTCCAAAGTCTTGCTCTAATGTGTAACTTTTAACTTCGTTATCATTCATTTACGTAGAATGATAACTCTAATAATTAATTACACTTTAGCAATGGTATTTGTACCCTAATTATGTTCTCATTAGCAACAATCACGGATTTTAGTTTACAGGAGTAATCATGCGTATAGAGCAATTTGAACAATTTATTGCACTTGCCCATCATCAACATTTTCGCAAAGCTGCAGAGGTGTGTAACTTAAGCACATCAGCCCTTACCCGCAGCATTCAAACGCTTGAATTAGATCTCGCTTGCAATTTATTAACACGTTCGACGCGCTCGGTTAAGCTAACCGCCGCGGGCGAAGTATTTTTACAGTACTGCCAACAAGCGCTCGATAATCATGCATTACTTAAACAAAAATTAAGTAAATTTACCGAAGCCAAAAACGAAAAAATTGTTATTGGGTATAGCCCAGAAGCTATTGGCCTAGTGCCACAGGCGTGTGGCAAATTTATGCAACAATTTCCGAACATTTCAATTGAAATGCAACTACAAGATACCGACACGTTATTGCAGAATATTCGAAATGGTCAACTTGATTTAGCAATTAATGCGCCTATCACAACAAGCTCAGGTGAAATGTTTTGCCTGCCAGAACAAGTGGTGATGTTCTGCCATAAAGAGCACCCTATTTTACAACGTTCACCGGTACAGTTATCACAAATAACCAAACTACCTATGTTGGCGACAGTAAGTACTAATCAAGCACTTGGTAAATTAATTAATCAGGCAGCAACTAATCTTAACAAACAAGATTCATTGCGATTAGGTACGTTTGAGCAAGTGGTTAATAAATTAAGCGACCGTAATCACATAGCACTCACTACACTCGATTTAATGCAGCAAGTGACGAACAATGAAGAACTTGTAAATTTAAGCGAAATGATTGAGCAATCTGAAAAACTCAACTTAGAGCTGCAAATTGCAAAAGCGAATCTAACGGCACCTAATATTTCTGAGCTTTTAAACTTTATTACTTTAGAAGCGGGTGCTCGCCCTGAAATTGAACTTGCAAAAGCAACTTTCTAACTGACTCAATGTTCTTTAAAATAACGCCAATTTTTACATTTGGCGTTATTTATGAACTGCTCACCCGAGACCTTTTTACACCTCGACAACCTGCTCGATAACATAGCGGAAAACGGCTATTGCATTATCGAAAATGCGATTTCTGCAGAGTTAATAACTCAATTACAGCAGCAATGTGAAGCGCAAGAAACACAATTTCAACACGCTAAAATTGGACGCCATCAGGATTTACAGCAAGCAAGCTCAATTCGTAGCGATAAAACAAAATGGTTTAATGGTGACACAGCTGCCGAAACGAGTTACCTCGCCCTTATGGAGCAAATGAGAGTAGCAATCAATCAAAGCTTCTACCTTGGCCTATTTGATTACGAATGCCATTTTGCAATTTATCAACAAGGTGACTTTTACAAAAAACATTTAGATGCGTTTAAAGGTAAATCAAACCGTGTATTTACCACAGTTTGCTATTTAAATACCCCAAGCCAAGGCGGCGAGTTATTAATTTACCCTGAAAAAGGCAAAGAACCACTCGCTAAAGTAGCACCTAAGGCTGGTACGTTAATTTGTTTTGAAAGTGAACGTTTTCCGCACGAAGTATTAGCAGCTGGTAGCACACGCTACTCTATTGCTGGTTGGTTTAGAAAGAATAATTCAAGTGCGAACTTTGTTGACCCTAACCAATAAAGCTTGCAGCTATGCCCATAAAGACAAATAGCCCAACGTAATTATTGTTTAAGAACGCCCAAAAACAAGCATCGCGGTCGCGGTGCTTAATTTTTACTTGCTGATGCGCCAACAAAAATGCTGATAGCAGCACGCCAACGTCAAATGGCCATGGCAAATTGCGGTTGAAACCAATAAATACTAAGGTCAGTAAAAAAGCGATTTGCAATATAAATACCGCGGCTTTATCGAAACGACCAAACAAAATAGCGGTAGATTTAACCCCAATTTTCACATCATCGTCCCTGTCCACCATGCCGTACATGGTATCGTATGCCACAGTCCAAACGAGGTTAGCAAAATACAGCCACCACGCTTCTTCAGGTACTTCACCAAGCACAGCCATATACGCCATTGGAATCGACCAACTAAATGCGGCGCCGAGCACGACTTGAGGCAAATGGGTATAGCGTTTCATAAAGGGATAACAAAATGCTAATGCTAACGCCCCAAGCGACAGTAATACGGTTTGCCAATTTAAAAATAGCACCAAGATAAATGCTATTAAAATCAGTAGAGTAAAAAGTTGTATCGCCTCTGCTGGTGTTGCTTTACCAGATGCCAATGGGCGCATATGAGTGCGTTTAACCAAACCATCCACTTTACGATCAGCAAAGTCATTAATTACACAGCCAGCGCTGCGCATAACAAATACACCTGCGCTAAAAATAAGCAAAATCGTTAAATCTGGCACACCAGAACTCGCTAGCCATAGTGCCCAGTATGTTGGCCATAACAAAAGCAAGGTACCGATTGGTTTATCAGTGCGCATTAACGCTTTATAGGCATCACGATTTTGCCATGTTAGCTGGATCATGGTTATTCAAATGCTCCTGGTAAAAAGGCTTCACACACCATCAGTTTTAGGTCTGCTAAATGAAACACACTGCGGCGAGCTGAAACATCAGAGATTTCAAGTGACAAGTCTTGTAATAACGAGTGAAGTTGTGCACTGCCCGAAAACTGGGTGATCATTAAATCTTCCCGCACTAAATTAGGGTGCTGAAAAATAAACTCACCGAGTGGACGCTCCCCCAAATTTAAAAACAGACTATTGTCAGTTAATTGCTCAAGCGGGATCCAGCTTTGCGCATACACCCGTGGTTTTTCATCACCATATAAAATAACTTCGCGGCATAACGCAGTTTGCTGTTTAGTACCTAACACATTGGCTTGCTGTACGTTTAGCGTAATGTGCTTTTCACTAAGTACGCGCACACTAAATTGTGAAAACCTTCGCTTCAACTTTGCAGTAAGCGAGCCGGTTTCTAACAACCACTCACTCTGCACACTATTTAGCTGGGTAAAGTTTTGATGCCACTGCGCCGAAATATCTAAAGGGAAAGTTACCACAATAACCTGCTGCGAAAAAAAATCGCACCATTTTAGCACTGGATAACAGTGAGCTAAATGGTAAATTAAATTTTCAATTAAATTACGTTTAAGTGACTAGTAAAAAGCCCATAATCAAGTATTATTATTGTTAAGTTACTATGGGAAAAACAAGGTGTTAGTCACGCAATGCGTAGCCTATCGATATTTCTAATTACACTTTTTTTATCACTATCAACGCCTAAGGCCGAGGCTGCGTCTAACTTTGGTTATTTTGGCTTTGAGCCAGATATCATTACAAACTACATTGCGACATCGAATAAAAAGCTTGGCTATGTGCGAGTTACCGTTGAACTAATGATTAAAGATATGGGCAATTTAGAAGTGGTTGAACACCACTCACCTTTACTACGCGACGCGATTGTTGAAATTATTAGCAAAGAGCAAGAAGAACACGTTAAATCATTAACTGGCCGTGAGGAAATTCGCAAACGTTGCAGCGAGCGAATAAAAGAGTTATTAAAAGAAGAAACAGGGCAAGAAGTTGTGCACGATGTGCTTTTTACTAAGTACCTGTATTATTAAGCTAAATATAGCTTAGAAAAAAGCAAAGTTAATTAACTTTGCTTTTTTTATGACTATTCGCCGCTAACACGCCAAGCACAGCACCGGCGATCAATCCGCCTAAATGTGCCCAATTCGCCATATTGATAAACAACACGTCAGCAAAACCAAGTACAAGCCACACCAACATAAAGCCAACAATGGATGGGCTAACAGCTAATTTGCTATTGCCAGTAATATGACCATACAACCAGCAAAACCCAAGTAAACCATACACCACGCCTGATAAGCCACCAAAATTTGCATCGACAAACGCAAACTGCAGCCAATTACTGGCAAGTGCTGTAATAATAAATATCAATACTAAAAAGCGTTTACCTAATTGTTGGGCTATTTTATCGCCAAGATACATCCACCACATCAAGTTAAAGATCAAATGCATTGCTGAGAAATGCATAATAGTGGGCGCAAGCCAAGTATGCGGTGCGTTAGGGGCAAACTGAAGATATGGAAATAACCACTCAAAACCACCTAAAACAAACGCGCCATATACCAAAATCGATAACAATGACACGCTCTGAATAAGTAATGAAAGCTTTAAAAATCGCGGTATCAAATTAAGCGAACTGCCGCCGTAACTTAGTCCACTATTGGTTGAACCAACTTGCCAAGATGCCTCAAGATACTTTGCTTGGTTAGGGTTGATTTGAAAGTGCGCCAATTCTTTTTCAGCGGCTTCAAAATCACTTTCTGACACCAGCAATACAACGGTTTCACTGTTAATTGGCTTTGATTCACAGTGAATATTAATGCTATTGAGGTAATCACAAAAACCTTGTGCAGCCCTTACATTACTTAGCGTGGTAAGTTGCTTCACAATGATTACGCACCTGACTCAACATTGTCTGCTTGCTCAGTACCCCACGCGGCAAAGCCACCGTCCATGCTGTAAACATCTTCAAAACCCTGCTCAACCAGATAGTTCGCAGCACTTTGTGAACTAATACCGTGATAACACACAACAACTATTGGTTGCTCATAATCTTTTTCATTTAAAAATTGTGCCAAATTCTCATTCGACAGACGCTCAGAGCCAGGAATACGCGCGGAGCTGAAACTATTTGGATCACGAATATCGGCAATAACAACATTGTCATTTGTAAGAAGTGCTGCTGTTTGCGACACTGAAATATGTTTGTATGACATATATACCTCAATAAAAAAGGGAGCAAATGCTCCCTTTATAATATCATCAAGCGATAGCTTAATCCCAATTTAAAATAACTTTGCCTGACTGGCCTGAAATCATGGTATCAAAGCCTTGTTGGAAGTCATCAATGTGGAATTCGTGAGTAATAATTGGTGATAAATCTAAGCCAGATTGAATCAAACTTGCCATTTTGTACCAAGTTTCAAACATTTCACGGCCATAAATACCTTTAATGATTAACCCTTTAAAAATAACCTGATTCCAGTCAACCGCCATATCTGATGGTGGAATACCTAGCATGGCAATTTTACCGCCATGGTTCATGTTATTTAGCATGCTGTTAAACGCGCTCGGTACACCCGACATTTCAAGGCCAATATCAAAGCCTTCTGTCATGCCAAGCTCATTCATCACATCTTCTAATTTCTCGTTCGCCACGTTTACAGCGCGTGTTGCACCCATTTTACGTGCAAGGTCTAAGCGGTATTCGTTTACATCCGTAATTACCACATGGCGGGCACCAACGTGTTTAGCTACCGCTGCAGCCATTATACCAATCGGGCCAGCACCTGTGATCAATACATCTTCACCGACTAAATCAAACGATAGCGCTGTGTGAACAGCATTGCCAAATGGGTCAAAAATTGATGCTAATTCATCTGGGATGTTGTCAGGAATCTTAAACGCATTGTATGCAGGAATAACTAAGTACTCTGCAAATGCACCTTCGCGGTTTACACCTACACCCGTGGTGTTACGACATAAGTGAACACGGCCTGCACGACAGTTACGACAGTGGCCACAGGTAATATGGCCTTCACCTGATACGCGATCACCCACTTTAAAACCACGTACTTCTTGGCCCATATCCACTACTTCGCCAACGTATTCGTGACCCACAACCATAGGTACAGGAATGGTATTTTGTGACCATTCGTCCCACTTGTAGATATGTACATCCGTACCACAGATCGCTGTTTTGCGGATTTTAATTAATAAGTCATTGTGGCCAACTTCCGGTTTAGCCGTTTCTGTCATCCAGATCCCTGGTTCAGCTTTAAGTTTTGATAATGCTTTCATCTTTTTACTCACAAAAAAGGCCTGTTATCTAACAGGCCAATATCAAATTAAATGATACCTAATTCTTTACCAATACGGGTAAATGCAGCAATTGCTTTATCTAGTTGCTCACGGGTATGCGCAGCGGAAATCTGTGTACGAATACGCGCTTGCCCTTTTGGTACTACAGGGAATGAGAAACCTGTTACGTAAATGCCTTCAGCCAGTAACTTATCAGCCATTTCAGCTGCTAATTTAGCATCACCTAACATTACTGGAATAATTGCGTGATCTTTACCTGCACAAGTAAAGCCAACCGCTTCCATTTGCTCACGGAAGTACGCCGCATTTTGCCAAAGTGTATCGCGCAGCTCTTTACCATCGGTAAGCATATCAAGTACTTTGATTGATGCTGTAACGATTGAAGGCGCGAGAGAATTTGAGAATAAGTAAGGACGAGAACGCTGACGTAACCATTCTACAATTTCAGCTTTACCTGACGTATAACCGCCCGATGCACCACCTAGCGCTTTACCTAGTGTACCCGTGATAATGTCAACGCGGTCCATTACATTACAGTATTCAGGTGTACCACGACCGTTTTCGCCAACAAAACCCACCGCGTGAGAATCATCAACCATAACCAGTGCATCGTATTTGTCAGCCAAATCACATAACGCTTCTAAGTTACAAATAACGCCGTCCATTGAGAACACACCATCTGTAGCAATTAGTTTGGTTTTAACACCCGCTTCATCAGCTGCGATTAATTGCTGCTCTAAATCAGCCATGTCGTTATTGGCATAACGGAAGCGTTTTGCTTTACATAAGCGCACACCATCAATAATTGATGCATGGTTTAACGAGTCTGAAATAATCGCATCTTCTGGGCCTAAAATTGTTTCAAAAAGGCCTGCGTTAGCATCGAAGCAAGATGAATAAAGAATGGTATCTTCAGTTTGTAAGAAGTTACTGATTTTTGCTTCTAACGTTTTATGAATGTCTTGCGTACCACAAATAAAACGTACCGATGCCACACCAAAACCGTGGTCATCTAATCCAGCTTTTGCTGCATTAATTAACTCTGGGTGATTTGCTAAACCTAAGTAGTTATTTGCACAAAAGTTGATTACTGAGTCGCCAGATGCAACTTCAATTTCAGCTTGTTGTTGTGACGTGATTACACGTTCACTTTTGTATAATCCATCTTCTTTTACTTGTTCAATCTGTTGTTTAAGCTGATCAAAAAATGCAGATGCTCTCATCCAAAGTCTCCAATGCCTAATAGAACGGGTTGCTCGCGCGTTTTCCACACATACGTTAAAAACGACGAATGCTAAGCCTTAAAATTGTAGCTTATATTTAAAGGGGTAATTGTAAAAGGTTAGGTTGATAAATGCACTTAATACTAGTAAATGCGATTAGAAAAGTAGATAAAACTACAACTAAACAAAAATGCAGTTTAATAAACTGCATTTTAAATAGTTCACTAATTAATCCTAGGTGTTTTCACTAAACTTTTCACTAGCACAATTCAGCGATTGCCATACGTCATCAGCTAGCGTGATAGTTTGCGCGTCAAACGATTGCCCAGACAGAACAAGAATCTTCTTACTAAACCCTGCCGCCTTTGCTGCTAACATGTCTGAGCCTTTATCGCCAAACATAATGCATTTTGATGGGTCCAGCCCGAGCTCTTTCACACCTTGCAATAGCATGCCTGGCTTAGGTTTTCTGCAATCACATTGCTGTTTATATTGTGCAACACCTTTAGTTGGGTGATGCGGGCAAAAGTAGACTTTGCTGATTTCCACATTACGTTGTTTAAACTGCGCCACCATCCAATCGGTAAGCGTATGAAAATCTTGTTCGGTATAGTAACCGCGCCCAATACCTGACTGATTCGTTACAATCACAATTTTGTAACCCGCGGCCTGAAATAACTGACACGCCTCAAATACACCAGCAATAAATTCAAAATCATCAATTTTATAAACATAGGCGTGGTCAACGTTAACAACACCATCTCTATCGAGAAAAACAGCCTTATCACTCATTACAATGCCTTTTCGTTTACAACACGGTCAAACATCTCTTTAACGCTGTCTACGCTAATTTGTTGCATTAAATCTTTGCCTTTTACACGTGTACCCCATGGCAATTGGGTTGCTGTTTTGCCGGTTTGCTTTTTTAGGTTTTGATGATAAACCTCAACCACATAATTTTGGTATAAATAAGGGCCGGTACGCGCCGGATTCGAATGTGCATATAGCCCAATCACCGGCGTGCCCATAGTCACCGCCATATGTGCGGGGCCAGTATCTGGCGCAATGACAAGAGAAGCGTTTTCTAACACACATAACAATTGTTTTAAGTTTGTTTTGCCAACAAGGTTAAGTGCTGTTGATTTCATCGCACTTTCAATTTGCTTTGCAAGTGTGACCTCGAGCTCTGTAGGCCCACCCGTTATAACAACACTAAATCCTTGTTGCACCGCATAATCCGCTATTTCGGCATAGTGCTCTGGTAACCAATTGCGCTCAGCTTTACTTGCAGCAGGCGAAAGCACCAATACTTTATCGCCAAGTGGCGATAAAGTTTCTTCAGCAAAGTCTCTGTCTTCTTGGGTTACTGGCATCTGCCACGATGGCTCATAATGAGGCACACCTATGGCTTTTGCGAAACCGCGAAACCCCTCAAGTACATGGGCTTCTTTTTCAGCTGCAATACGGTGGTTGGTAAATAAAAAGTGCCCTTCTTTAGCGCGCTGCCAATCAAATCCAACTTTTACTTTTGCAGGAATAACACGCGCCGCTAAATTGGCACGCAGCGCAACTTGCATGTGCAATAACACATCAAACTTACGCCCTTTAAAATGTTCTTTAAGTGAGTGATAAGCCGCTTTGCCTTGTTTTTTATCAAAAACAACCAGCTCAACTCCCGGTAAATCAGCTAATAACATCGCCTCTATTTTTCCAACAACCCATGTAATTTTAGCGTTTGGATAATGACGCTGAATTGCCTGCACCGTAGAAACGGCATGACATACATCACCGATTGCTGAAAGACGTAAAATACAAATATCGTTGAACGGCCCTTGTAAGCTCACAATTTACCTAAAAACATATAAATAGATGCGTGCAGTTTAACGTAAATTAAAACTTGGTATAATCCCTTTTTGCACGCAATTACTATTTAGTTTAAATCGCCATGCTGTCATTTCAAAAACACGGTTCAGCCACCATCATTACCCCAAGCAACTTGGAGGGCACGTTCGATCCTAATTTATTTGATGTTGAGTATTTAAGCCGTAATGATTTGATTAGCGCCAAAAAACGTGGCCGTGCAACAACTTACTTTTTTGATTGTGGTAACACAACGGGTGTACTGCGCCATTACTGGCGTGGCGGCTTAATTGGTAAACTATTATCCGACCAATACCTGTATTTAGGCTTTGAAAAAACAAGAACATACCAAGAATTCAAGTTATTAGTAGAGCTTGAAGGTATTGGCCTACCCGTACCTAAACCCATTGCGGCTAAGGTAGTAAAATCGGGACTAATCTATCGTGGAGATATCATTACTGAGGCACTACCACACTCGCAAAGCCTGCTCGATATCCTAAAAACCCGATCAATAAGTCAAAAAGAGCTTGCTGACTGTGCAAAAACAATTGCCGATTTTCATAATCACGGCGTTAATCATGCCGACCTTAATATCAATAATATTTTAATTAGTGATGGACGCGTTTTCTTAATTGATTTTGACCGTGGCACTCGCGCCGCATTCAACCCACAAGAAGCGCAAAGTAATATTACACGCCTAAAGCGCTCATTTGATAAAGAAGCTAATCGCAACGCACAATTTTATTGGTTAGAAAAGGATTGGAAGGTATTTATTGAAGTGTATAACAGCGCACTAAAAACAGCTTAGTGCGCCAATAAAGAGGTGGTTACTAGCTATCGCTTTGAATTTTATGAATAACGTTCGATGTTGAGCAGCCATTTACAAATTCCAGCACCTCAACTTGACCACCGTTTGCAAGTACAAAATCAGCGCCGGCAATTTCCGACACTTTATAATCACCGCCTTTCACCAGAACATCAGGCTTTACAAGTTCAATCAGCTTAGCTGGGGTATCATTTTCAGCTTCAGAGCCAAACGGGATCACCCAATCGACTGATGCTAACGCACTGATCACGGTGGCACGCTCATCAAGAGGATTAATAGGTCGCGTTGGCCCTTTTAAACGGCTAATCGACTCGTCATTGTTTAAACCCACTACTAACTTATCGCCACGCGCTTTAGCTTGCGCCAAGTAGCGCACATGCCCCGCGTGTAAAATATCAAAGCAGCCATTGGTAAAGACAATTTTTTCACCGCGTTGACGCGCAAGCTCAATATGATGCAATACCTCTTGTGCTGGCGCTTGGTACTGCTCACCGGTATCACGTAAATATTGCGTTAGTTTGGCACTTAGCTCTTCTGGTGATACGGTGGCAGCACCCAGTTTTGCAACTACTAAGCCTGCTGCAATGTTTGCAATTTCAACGGCTTGCGCTGCTGGCATGCCTGTACTTAACATTACCGCCAACGTTGCGATTACCGTATCACCGGCACCAGTTACATCTGACACTTCTAATACTTGCGCTGCAAAATCGTATTTTTCATTCGGCGTAATAAGCGACATTCCTTGCTCTGAACGCGTTAACAGCATGCTACCTAAACCACACTCAGCAATAATATCGCGTGCACTTTGCGTGATGGTTGCTTCATCACCGACAACACCACCAGCCGCTTTAAACTCTGTAAGATTTGGCGTAATAAAATCCGCGCCGCGGTAATCTGCCAACTGTTTTGATTTCGGGTCAACTAAAACCGTTTTGCCTGCGTCTTTTGCAACGGCAATCATATCCGCAATTAAATGCAGTGAGCCTTTGTTGTAGTCAGAAAATACCACCAGATCAAAATCGTTAATCAGGGTTTTAAGCTGCTCAAGCAAAAGCTGTGAATGGGCTTCACTAAAACGCTCTTCAAGATCTAAGCGCACGACTTGTTGGTGACGGCTAATCACACGCATTTTCGCGATTGTTGGCGCCTCTGACTGACGAATAAGCTGAGAATCAATGTTCTCTGACTTTAGTAACGCCTCAAGACTTTGTCCGTTATCATCATCGCCGATAATGCCAAGCAAACTTACCTTGCCATCAAGGTGTGCGATATTTTTTGCAACGTTTGCCGCACCACCGGCTTTATCTTCAAGACCACTGACTTTTACCACTGGCACCGGCGCCTCAGGTGAAATACGCCCAGTATCACCATGCCAGTAACGGTCTAGCATTACATCGCCAACAACTAAAATTTTGCTGTTTGATAACTGATTAAAATACGATAAATCCATAATCAACACTTAGCTCTTTTCGGCAACTAGCATATCAACTGCTTCACACAACCAATGGCCAATAAACATATGCGCTTCTTGAATACGCGCAGTTTCATCGTTTGCAATAATAATTGGTAAACGTGCTATATCTTTTACCTTACCGCCATCACGACCGGTTAATGCTACCGTGTAGGCACCAATTTTGTTTGCTGCTTCTAGTGCGAGATTAATATTGGCACTGGTGCCTGAAGTCGTTAAACCAATCACTAAATCTTCTGGTTTGCAAAGAGCCTGAACTTGGCGTTCAAATACCGTATCAAAGTGATAGTCATTAGCATGCGCGGTTAAAATTGACGTATCCGTTGTAAGTGCAATGGATGCTAAAGGACCACGTTCATTCTTATAACGCACTACAAACTCAGCGGCTAAATGTTGCGAGTCGGCTGCACTGCCGCCATTACCAAACCAAATTACTTTGCCGCCTTTATCTAAGGTTTCTTGGCAAGCTTGTAGCAGTAATAGTGATTGTTGTTGGTATTGCTCCATAATAGCAAACACTTTGCGGTGACGTTCTAAGCTTGCTAAGTATGAGTTTGTAATCGCTTCCATAGGTCTTTGTTTATTGCATCTATAAATAGTTAACTTCATTTTATAACGAATCGTCTTAAAATGGCGAGGCTTGTTAACCAATCTTAACAAATGGCTTTGTTAAACTTTTAAGAATCTTTAAATTTACTACCCTTGCAGCAGGGTTGTTTGTTACAATTCCCGTTCATGCGCAGGGAGATTTAAGTGCATCAAAGCAAGCATTCAACCACAACTCAAATACAAGTTCCTGAACTGACTCTCAAAAAAGGCAGTAAAGTACTGTACATGACTCACCTTGCATTAGGTGATTATGTCTATCAGGGCGCGTTTCTAAAAGCCCTATCAAAGCAGTACACTGATGTGCAAATTGACGTGTGGATTGATGATTGTCGCAATAAGAAAAAATCTTGGCATTCAGGCAGGAATTCTACTTTGCAGCAGTGGCTAGCAAAAGAAAACCACCTAAATACCATATATCCCATTGCCAGTAGTAACGAGCACAGAGAACAATTAATCGCTGATGCAAAAAATCAGCAGTATGATTTTATTGTATTTGTTGCCACTACACGCGCACCGGCCTATTTAAAAGTGGCACAGGCTATCAACGCAAATGCCACCATAGTTGGCACTGAGCCTAAAAGCCTTTTGTCGCGTTTGTTTTATCGCAACCAGTACAAATCATTAAGTACTACAATTGCACTGTCTGAATTAGCTACCAGCCAGCACATTAGTGATTTTTATAACCATATTTTCTCTCGCCTGTTTGCTGTGTCGCTTGACGAACAACAGCGCTCTCGCGAAATTTTGGTCACAAACTCATTGGGTGAACAAGGCAAACAACAAATTAACGCATGGCGTAACGCTAAGAACTTAAGTAATGGGCCGACTATTTTCATTAATCATATTTCGACTAATGAAAAACGTGACTGGCAACTATCGCAATTAGCTGAATTAACAGCAAAACTAACTGAAAAGTCACCTAATACACTGTTTGTGTTAAACGCGCCGCCACATAAATTTGATGAAGTTTCTAACTGGTGTGCACAGCAAACAAACATTGCTGTAGAAGCATTTTCAGCAACTAAGGATTTCTTTGAGCTGCCGAGTGTTATGCAAGCCTGCGACTTAGTGATTTCTGTTGAAACTGCGATTATGCATATCGCAAGCAGCTTATCACTGCCACAAATCGCATTGATCAGAGAGTCGGCATCAAGCTGGCGCCCACTTAAGGCTAATTCAGTTCTTGAAGGGAAAAAGCGAGTTGATAATATTGCTGCTTCGGAAGTCGTCGTTGCTGCTGAGAATATTCTGAAGTTAGCCTAGAGCGAACTCTAGGCCATAATCAATGATTACCAAAACATGGTTACAGATAAATAACCATAACTTTCATCGTAAACGTTTTTCCCACCCATTAAACTGGTTTCAACCCGGTATTCACCCACTTTACGACTGTTAAGCACTGATAACGAATAAGCGCGCTGATAATCATCGCTGTCGTTATTTTGCGTGCTTAGCTTAAACTGCCAAGAGCTCAATACTGATTCAAAATAGTCATAATTAATGGTGTGTACATCAGCCGGTACACCATCGCCGAAATTACGATTATCAGCAGCAAAATGACCAAATGTGAAACCTTCATTAGTATTACCATTTTTATACAAGTGGTGAACATACCAAAGTGTATTCCACTTGTTATATTCATATCTTAATGAAGAGTTGTTAGTTAATTTTGGTAAATACGTACCAAATGAAATGGTTTGATTGCCAAATTTAAAATTGCTGCCATGCAAGGTATCTTCAGCACCATATTCTGCGTAAATTTCAATTGGTGTTACCCAATCAAAATAAACGCTAGAGGTAAACGAGATCATTTGGTCACCAAATTCATCGTCTGTGCTCAAGTCATTATCAGCATTATCGTTACCTGATGGGTCAAAAAATGCTTTAAAGATATCACTGATATCCGTCTCACGCGGACCACCACCAAACTGCATCACACGGTTAAAGCCTATTTTCCAGCCGTGTAGCGGTTCAATTGAACCATGCATGCCAACAAGTTCAGGGCTACCGTCGTGCCATTCACCTTGATACTGAATACCCTCTTTTACTTCATCGAGTTCGGTATAAAACAATTCAAAATCAAGGTTCCACCAGTTATTAAGCGGCTCAACCGTGCCTAGTGAAATACTCATTGGCATTTGTGCGTTATTCGACATAATTTGCGCCGAATTTTTAAATGGCGAGTACCAGTGATCTCTGTAACCAATATCTAGTTGCAGGTTAGCTGCAGCCATGCTCAGTGTCGAATTATAAGCAACTAAGTCTTGACCTTTAACCCGGTAATCTACACCTATTTGTGCCAACATAAAGTCATTAGGGCGCCAAATACCTTCGAAAAAACCTTGCGCATATTCATCGGTTGTTAAACCGCGCTGGTTAGCAATCGGCATCGTATCACCGCTGCTTGCTGTAGTTCGTAAACCATAACGGCTGATCTTGTCTTCACCACGATAACGTTTAAGCTCGCCCACTAAGTAACGATACAATCTACTATCTTTTTGTTTTAGCTGTCTTAGTGCAAGGTCGACTTCACTTAACGCATACGGCTTATGCATAGGCGTACCACGGGTAAGTACAAACATGCGATCAAGTTGGCTTTCTAAGTGGGCGTCTATGCCCAAAGGCAAATATACAGTAGGTTTTGCAGCACTTTCTGTTGCAACAAATGCCCCTGCAATAATAAGTAAATTACTGAGTTTCATAGGCGAAGTCGTTATAGAATTATCCATTCATGATAACAAAACGCCATCACATAGCGCAGCAAAAATTGTATAAATATGTTATAACTCGCCGCTCTATCTCGTGAGGTCGATATGGCACGCATCATTTACAGTTTTGTTTTATATCTTTTATCACCGCTGGTGTTTTTGCACTTATGGTTACGCGGAAAAAAAGCGCCTGAATATCGTAAACGTTGGGCTGAACGTCTTGGTTTTTATGATGATAATTTAAAACCAAACAGTCTAGTGATTCACTGCGCGTCTGTCGGTGAGTTAATGGCCGCATGTAAATTAATTAACACATTAAAACAGACTCACCTTGTCACTATAACCTGCAATACACCTACGGGCTCAGCGGAAATAAAAAAGCAATTTAATGACAGCGTGCAACATGTGTATTTGCCACTCGATTTTCCTGGCGCTGTTTCACGTTTTATAAAACAATTAAAACCAAAAGCCATTGTTATTTTAGAAACTGAGCTTTGGCCAAATTTGATTATTAAAGCAAGTAAACATGGCATACCTGTGTGTGTTATTAATGCGCGTTTATCGGAAAAATCGCAAAAAGGCTATGAGCGCATAATGCCTTTAAGCAAACAAATCATGCATAACATAGGCTTGCTAGCAGCGCATAATAAAGAGGATGCAGCACGCTTTTTAGCACTCGGTTTAAACCCAAAAAATGCGCATGTGACTGGCTCGATTAAGTTTGATATTACGTTAAATAATGAAATAACAAACAACGTAGCAAAGTTTCAATCTGAGCTTACAACACATGATTTTATTTGGGTTGCAGGTTCAACTCACCCTAACGAACATGAACAGGTTATTGCTGCACATTTATCACTGTTAGAGCAACAGCCAAACGCCCTACTGATTATCGCTCCGCGCCATCCTGAGCAATTTGCCAAAGTAGCAGCCTATTTAACACAACAAAATATTAGTTTTAGCCAACGCAGTAAAGCGCTACACAATGGGCAAGCAGTACTACTCGCAGATACCATGGGGGAAATGCTCACATTGTTTGGGGCCGCAAACAGTGCTTTTATTGGCGGTAGTTTAATTGAGCGCGGCGGTCATAATCCACTTGAGGCTGCGGCATTTGGTATTCCAATTATTACCGGACCAAGCTACACCAACTTTTTACATGTCTACCCGCAATTACTAGACAGTAATGCCTGCTTGTGTGTTGATAGTGCCGATGCGCTTTGTAAAAGCCTGCTTTCAATTGCAAACGACCCTAGCAAGCAAAAAGAACTAGGTGACAATGCGTTAGCTATATTGAATGCTAACAGTGGCGCGGTTAAACGCACAATAACGCTTATCGAAAACGAGATTTTTCATGACATTATCACCGATTGAACAAACTAAAAACTGGGTTAGCCGCGTTATTGTTGGGTATAACTTTTGCCCTTTTGCCAAAAAAGAAGTGGTTAACAATACAATTAACTATGTAGATAGCAAAATAAAGTCGCATGAAGATGCGGTAATTGAAATGCTCTCATTAATACAAGAAATGCGTGAAAACGACGATATTGAAACCTGCCTGCATATTTTTAGCGAAGGCTTTCAAAATTTTGACGATTTTTTAGATTTGGTTGATTTAGCTAATGCGATGTTGGTATCAAGCGGTTATGAAGGCTTTATTCAAATCGCCAATTTCCACCCAGACTATGTATTTGCCGATAGTGATGAGCAAGATGCAGCGAACTACACCAACAGAGCACCTTATCCTACATTACATTTAATAAGAGAAGCTTCAATGGCAAGGGTACTTGATATTCACCCTGATCCGGAAGGTATTCCAGAGACGAACATTAATCTCGCGCGAGAAAAAGGTATCGCGTTTTGGCAGCAACTGTTAACGCACTGCCAAACAGACCGTTAAGCAACCACCTGCTCAACGTCAAGTTGCTTATTAATGTATTCTTGTTGTAATTCTTTTAGCTGTTCTAAGCCTGCGCCTTTGGCGTAAGGCTTAAACAGTAATATCACTTTAACAATACCACCAAAAATATCCTGTTTTGACAAGCGACCATCTTCGCTATGCGCTTTTACATACGGCGTCCAAAAACTCACTGTTAGTTTCACCATATGTGCAAGTTCAACGATATCGCTGTCATCGATCTCAATAACTTCGGCGTATTTTAGCCCTGCAATAACCGCTGCTACTTGTTCTAACAGTTGTGCTTGCTGCTCTAAATATTGCGCTTTAAGCTCATTATCGCGGCTTAAAATATCGGTTAAGTTGTTATAAAAGAAGTTAAAACGCCACATTAATTCAACCAGTGAATCAAGATAGCCGGCGAGCTGCGCCATCACATCTTGATTTTTATCCATTGGGATAAAATTATCTTTAAGGTGATTTTTATAAAGGCTAAAGATATTGCGTAAAATGTCTTCTTTATTTTTAAAGTGATAATACAAGTTACCTGGGCTAATACCCATTTCTGATGCGATATGGTTGGTTGTTATCGCACGCTCTCCATGCTGGTTAAACAATGCAATGCTTGTTTGAATTATCTTATCCTTGGTACTCATAAATATCCTATTATGCCTAACGTTAATACCGCGCAGTATAAACAATCTAGTGTTGAATACCAATTGGCAAAATGTCTCGCTTGGCGATTGGTATTCCAATTAAAGCTTGATAAAATGCCAGCATCATCACTAAGTTACCAAAACCATGAAAGTAAAAGCGATTTATCCTGGAACCTTTGATCCAATCACAAATGGCCACACAGATTTAGTAGCGCGCGCCGCTAAAATGTTCGACGAAGTAATTTTAGCCGTTGCACACAACCCAAATAAAAAGCCATTTTTTGAATTAGAACAACGTGTTGAAATCGCAAAATCTATTTTGTCACACCTAGATAACGTAAAGGTAATTGGTTTTTCTGGTTTGCTTGCAGACTTAGCAAGAGAACAAAATTCACACGTATTAGTACGCGGTTTACGTGCTGTATCGGATTTTGAATTTGAATTTCAATTAGCCAATATGAACCGCCGACTCAATAAAGAGCTTGAAACAGTGTTTTTAACACCTGCTGAGAAAAACTCATTTATTTCATCAAGCCTAGTAAAAGAAGTGGCAATTCATGGTGGTGATGTTCATGAATTTGTAGACCCTATTGTCGTAAACGCCCTTAAGGAAAAGTTGGCAAAATGAAGTTAAGCCATATTGCTGCATCATGTAGTTTAGTTTTTGCAGCAAACGTTTTTGCTGAGCCTTGGATTGGCACCGATGACCCATTTTTACGCGCCGCGATTGAGCAATTAGTGAGTGAGGGCGCGATTAAACGCCCTGTAAATAGCTATCCGCTTATGTGGCAAGGTATTGCGCAAGATTTATCAATGATCAATCGCAATAAGCTATCTGATGATGGTATTTTCGCACTTCGTAAAGTACAACATGCGCTTAAAGCTGCAAAATCAGGCTCCTATTCATCAGTTAAACTAAGTGGTAACAGTGAGCCAAGCAGCTTACAAAGTTTTGGCGAACGCAATAAGCATAAAGGTAACATTCAAGGTACCTCTGTACTAATGGGTGACAGAGTGACTGCAAAAGTATCTATTGGCTATAGCAAAGATGCCACCAGCCAAAAGGAACTCAACTATGACGGTTCTTATTTGGCGGTTTTATACGGCAATTGGAGCGTCAGTGTTGAGCAAATTAACAAATGGTTTGGCCCAAGTAATGATAACGCGTTGTTACTCTCAAACAACGCCGATCCAATGCCGGGACTACGCTTTAGCCGTTTAAATACCGATTACTATGGACCGAGTTTTCTCTCATTTATTGGTCCGTGGAATTTTTCAGCCTTTGTTGGTCAAGATAAGCACCTCAAAAACGATGACAAAGACACCCTATTTTGGGCTATGCGCTTTTCATCAACCCCGATTACGGGTTTAGAGTTAGGTGTAAACCAAACTGCGCAATTTGATAGTCCAAATACAGATCATGGCTTTGGTGCGCTATCAGATGTCATACTGACCAAGAATAAGCTCGATAACAATGGGGTTAATGAATATAACCAATTAACCAGCATTGATGTTAAATACAGTACACGACTGTTTAATCAGTCTATTGCACTTTATGGTGAATATGCTGGTACCAACGAGCTAAGCTTTTTACCTGAAGATACAATGTACACCTTAGGCGCTGAACACTTTTTTGGTGGCCAAGATTTCTTAGTTAAAAACTATATTGAATACTCAGATACGATTTCAAACTGTCGTTATATTGCAACCTTGAGCCATTGCCAATATCAGCACCCATATTATGAGCAAGGGTACGCGCACTTAGGTGAAAATATCGCGGCAAGTATCGGTCAGAATGTTAAAGGCGTGAGTTTATCAAGCAGCTACCAAACTACAAATGGCTATGCTGGATTTGTAAAACTACGTCATATGGATTTTGAAAAACTTGATACAAAGCGCTTGCAACTAGAGGTGGGTTATCAGCAAGGGTTATTTGACGGTTTGTTAAAGCTAAAAGCAACAACTTGGCGCGATAAGTTTGCTAATAATTCGGATACAGAATTCGCACTAAGTGGCAGTTGGGAATATCGCTTCTGATATTAAGCGTGTAATACTATATGAGCGCACTGTTCAGTGCGTGCTTCATGTTTGGCTTCTGATTTAAGGGCTCTTGAGTACACGTAACGAGCTAATCTAATTAAGCCTAACCAATCACGACCAATAATTAATGTAATAATCATTGCATAATCAACCGCATTCACCGTAAAGCTATAAATAGACCACAACAACCATGGCTCTCTATTGCCTAGTAAGTTCATATCAATAAACATGGCTAAAAACAAAATTGCATTTACGATTAAACCAATAAAAATATAAATTGAAGCTGGTTTTAAAATGAGATTTAGACGACGTTTAAACAGAAGCGGAAAAAGAACAACAAGCAACGTGAGCAGATCATAAATAAACCACGTAAAGTAAATCTCAGTACCTGAGCTGAGATCGTGAAATAAGTCACTGAAATAATATGACGCAAACATAATGGCACTAACCCAGACTAAATAGTTATCTGTTTTAGCAGAAACAGTACGCATAAATATATTAAACAAAAATGCCATTAGGAACCCCCAAACAACAAGTGTTCCCATAGTTAGTGCCAGGTTAGTCGTCCAAATCATTTAATCTTTACGTTTTGATAATACCGCCACCGCGATTTAAGTTTGCGTGTGAATCAGTTTTAATAATACCACCACCACGATTTAAATCGGCGTAAGAATCGGTCTTGATAATGCCGCCACCACGATTTAAATCTGTGTACGAATCTGTTTTAATGATACCGCCGCCACGATTTAAATTTGCGTAAGAATCAGTTTTAATGATGCCACCGCCACGATTTAAATCTGCTTGTGAATCAGTTTTAATAATGCCACCACCGCGATTTAAATTTTCTTGTGGGTCAGTTCTGATGATACCGCCGCCACGATTCAAATCTGCTTGCGAGTCAGTTTTGATTATACCACCGCCACGCTTTAAATTTGCATAAGAGTCGGTTTTAATTATACCGCCACCGCGTTGCAAATCAGTAGATAAAGTCACCTTATCATTTTGTAGGGTGTTTTGTGAACCCTCTGATTTAACTGCAGTTGACTGACTGTTTTGCGTTTGAGCATATTGTGTAGCATTTAAGCTATTGGTACCGTTAATTTGCATTTTTCAATTCCTTATAAACTAATTTTTAAAGATACCCCTAAGCATTATTTTTTTAATTATTTATACTGCTATATACCTAGGGCCTTTAACTGTCATTTTTCTGACAACTAAACATCAGGTGCTCAAATTTAGCAATTAGCGATCCAGAAATGCGAATTACTCGCAATATACGAATAAAGGGTTAAATTTAATTTACTGTTTTATATAACAATAAAATCAAATTGAATAACAACTGCAATCTACATAGCACTATACCTATTGAGTAAAGTACAAAAAGTGTTAAACGTAAAAAAGCACAACAGCATAGCTGTTGTGCTTTTAATGGCGATTAAATTTGAAATGAATTTAGGCTACATTGCGACAATCAATACGCAACGAATTTGGCCGTGCAATCAAATAGTCCATAGCAACCTCATCACAATTATCTTTTCTAAGGCATAACTCACAATCTTTCATTACCTTTTCAGGTAATTGAGATTTATGGCTGTCAGCAAAACCTAACTTACTAAAAAAACCAGGCACTCGAGTCAATACGATAATACGCCCTAGCGCCAACTTACCACCTTTTTCAATTAGGTGATTTACCAACGCTCGTCCCTGCCCTTTCACATTCGATTCAGGATTAACACCTAACGAGCGAATTTCAGCAAGGCCTGTATCGTAAATATATAACGATGCACACCCTGTCACTTTGCCATTCACTTCTGTAACAGCAAATTCATTGATACTGTGGATCATATCGCTTTTTGCACGTGGTAAGTTTTCGCCTTCGCGCGCCCAATATTGGATAAGTTCAGCAATTGCTTCTACATCGTTTAGCGTGGCATCTCTTACCGTAAATTCAGCGTTTTTTTTTGCGTTGCTAATGGCAAATTGAACTTGCGTCGGCGATGTACCACCAAGTGCTAAACGCGCATCTAAACACGCTTGTAGTTCAAGCACGGGGTACACATCTTCTGCGATTACTTCGCAAACAGCTTTAAACTGCGAAAGCGATAAATCTTCAAGGTTTTTACCCTCTGAAATTGCCACTTGTACCAGTTCACCAACAATGTGATGTCCTTCACGGAATGGAATACCTTTGGCAACTAAGTAATCTGCAAGCTCTGTCGCATTAGCATGACCGCCTTGTGCCGCAGCTTTGGTTTTATCCGCATTAACCTTAACACCTTTAATGCAAGCTTCAGCCATATGAATACAAGCAAGCCAAGTTGGCATTGCATCAAAAAGCCCTTCTTTGTCCTCTTGCATATCTTTATTATACGCTAGCGGTAGTGCTTTTAAGGTCATCATCATTGCACTAAAAGCGCCAAATACACGACCAGTTTTCCCCCGAATAAGTTCTAGCGCATCTGGGTTTTTCTTTTGCGGCATCAGGCTTGAGCCAGACGTCACGCTATCTGCCAGTTCAATAAAGCCTGCTTCACCCGAATTGTAAAAGATCATATCTTCTGCAAGGCGTGATAAGTGCATCATTGAAATTGACGCACAGCTTAAAAGCTCTACCACAAAATCGCGGTCCGACACGGCATCAAGGCTATTACGGCTTGCTCTATCAAAACCTAAATTAGCAGCCAGTTGTTCACGGTCGATGGCATAGGCAGTACCGGCCAGCGCACCGGAACCTAGCGGACAGACATTAATGCGGCTAAGCGCACTTTCTAAACGCGCTTCATCACGTTCCAGCATTTCAAAATATGCCATACACCAATGACTAAACAACACAGGTTGCGCACGCTGTAGATGTGTATATCCAGGTAGCACAGTACCAAACTCTTTTTCCGCAAGGGTGACTAAGGCATTTTTTAATGACGCTATGGCCGCAAGTAATTGCTTCGCAGTTTTTCGGCTCCACAAGCGAAAATCAGTAGCTACTTGGTCATTTCGGCTACGACCTGTGTGCAGCTTTTTACCAAGATCGCCCACTTTTTCAATTAGCTTTGCCTCTACATACGAGTGAATATCCTCATCCCCAGCCGTTGCAATTGCATTTGGGTTTTGCTGAACTTCATGTAAAAGTTCGTTTAAACCTGCTACTAATTTTTGATGTTCGTCCGCTGTTAACACATCAACTTGTTGTAACGCACCAGCCCAAGCCACAGAACCAATAATGTCTTCTTCTGCCATTTGATAATCAAATGGCAGTGAGTCATTAAATTGCTTAAATGCGTGATCTGGTCCCGAAGAAAAACGTCCGCCCCACAGTGCCATAACTCTATCCTCTCACTAATTCTCGGCAAGATTACTTGTTATTCATTGCAGAAATTCTACTGCTTAATGAAAATAGACGAATAAAGCCTTCTGCATGTGATTGGTCGTACACATCATCTTCACCAAACGTTGCAAAGTCTTCACTATATAATGAGTTTTCAGATTGCTTTTGAACTGCAGTAACTTGACCTTTATAAAGCTTTAATACCACTTCGCCGGTTGCAAGAGTCGAAAACGCTTCTGCTGCAGCTAAGATTGAATCTTTTAGTGGCGTAAACCAACGACCGTCATAAACAAGGTGTGAGAACTCATTCGCTAAAGTGTCTTTCCATTTGCGGCTGGTTTTATCAAGCACTAACTCATCAATCGCTTGAAGTGCCGCCATAATTACAGTGCCTCCAGGTGTTTCATAACAACCACGCGACTTCATACCTACCAAACGGTTTTCAACGATATCAACACGACCAATACCATGGGGCGCTGCAACTTCGTTTAGCGTAGTGAGTACTTGAAACGGTGACATTTGCTCACCATTTACCGCAACTACTTCACCATTTTTAACACTTAACTGAACAAGTTGTGACTCATTTGGCGCTTGCTCTGGCGAATTTGTCCATGTCCATACTTGATCGCTCGGTTGGCACCACGGATCTTCAAGCTCACCACCTTCGTGTGAGATGTGCCACGCGTTTGCATCACGACTATAAATTTTAGTCGCCGACGCCGAACATGGAATATTGCGCTCAGCAAGGTAGTCAAGTAATGATTCACGGCTTGATAAATCCCATTCACGCCAAGGTGCAATTACTTTTAAATCGGGTGCAAGGGCTGCAAAGCAACTTTCAAAACGCACTTGGTCATTACCCTTACCGGTACAGCCGTGAGAAAGTGCATCAGCGCCTACTTTACGCGCAACTTCAACCTGTGCTTTAGCAATAATAGGGCGCGCCATTGACGTACCTAATAAGTAAGTACCTTCGTAAATTGCGCCGGTTTTAAGCGTTGGATAAATATAATCGGCAACTAACTCGTCTTTTAAATCAACGATATGACACTCAGATGCGCCCGATGCAATTGCTTTTGCTTCTACGCCTTCTAACTCTTCAGCGCCTTGGCCGACATCTGCAACAAATGCTACTACTTCACAGTTATAGTTTTCTTTTAACCATGGCACGATAGCCGATGTATCAAGACCACCTGAGTATGCTAGTACAACTTTTTTAATAGAACTCATGTTACCGATTCCTTACACAAAATTTGGGTTTAATAAACTTACAAGCAGAGCATTTTGCGCATGCATACGATTTTCAGCTTGTTGTATTATGAATGATTTTTCACCGTCCATTACCTCAGAGGTAATCTCAAATTCACGGTGCGCTGGCTGGCAATGAAGCACACTTGATGCGCCTGTCATATCAAGCAGTTTTTGATTAATTTGGTACGGCATGTACTTTTCTTTTACCAGCTCTAATGGTGTGTTATCGCCCATTGATACCCAAGTATCAGCATAGAGTGCGTTCGACCCAACTGCAGCTTCTACGCGGTCACTTACCGAGACCGATGCACCATTTTGTGCTGCGATTGCTTCAGCTTGTTTTACAATTTGTGCATCAGGTGATGCGCCTTTAGGGCATACCGCAACAAAGTCAGTACCTAAGCTTGCTGCTAACAGCATCAGTGAGTGCGTGACATTGTTACCTTCACCTAAATAGGCCAATTTTAGTTGGCTTACGTCGCCGTAAATTTCAGTCAATGTCAAAAAGTCAGCGAGTGCTTGGCACGGGTGATATAAATCACACAAACTATTTACAACCGGCACAGAAGAAAATTCGCTAAGCGTAGTTAATGTGCTATGTGCCATTACACGCGCCACAATGCCATCCGCCCACGTCGAAATATTCAAGGCAAAATCTTTTACCGATTCACGTTGCCCCATAGCACCGTTTTGCTGGTCAAGATAAACCGCATGACCACCGAGTTTGTTAATGCCGATATCAAACGACAGGCGAGTACGTAAACTTGGTTTTTCAAATAGCGTAACAACCGATTTCCCTTTAAGAGCATCGGCAAAATCCATTGGGTTATTTTTAATTTGTAATGCTAAGTTAAGTAATTTTAAGTTGGCTTCTTTGTTTAGCTCTAAGCCCGTAATAAATTGTTGAGTCATTGTTTTTCCTATGGCGTAATCTTGGTTCCCACATGCTCACCATTGAGCAATGCGATTAAGTTATCTGGCTTTTGCCAGCTCGAGATATACACGCCACGTCGTAAATGTTGAGCAGCTTGCAAGCTGGTATTTACTTTTACCTGCATGCCGCCTTTAATGACTCCCTCTTCGATTAATGTGCTGATATCAGCACTTGATAACTGATGTAATGGATTAAGCTTGTGATCTAATACAGCTTCTACATCTGTCATAAAAACAAGCTCCGCATCAAGCAATTGAGCGATACCAGCTGCTGCTTCATCGGCGTTTACGTTGTACCAATTGCCTTCTAAGTCAAAACCAATTGAACTCACAATCGGAAAACATCCCGCATTTAGCAGCGATTTAAGAATACTGGCATCGTTTTCAATGCAAGTACCAACTTGACCAAGGGCTTTTAGCTTTTGCTCACTAACAAGACCTGCTTCATAAAGGCTTAAACCAACAGGCTTAAAACCATTACTAATTGCCGCGCCCATTAATTGCTTATTTGCACAACCCGCAAGCGCACCGACAATGTAAGGCATTTGTTCACGCGGACTAATGCGCAGACCAAGGTGCTTTGACGTAACAAAGCCCGCATCGCTTAACCAGCTATCTACTAATGAGCCACCGCCATGCACTAAAATAAATTTGTCTTTTGGCTTTTGATGAAGCACATCAATTAACGCTTTTGCAGCATCAATATTATTTAATACCGCGCCACCTAGCTTAATTACCCAATTAGCCATGATTCACTCCTTGAAAGCCACTATGAGCAGGCAGTCCTAAAGTTAAATTAATACATTGCAGTGCTTGGCCTGACGCGCCTTTAAGTAAATTATCAATCGCAGAAATAACAATAAGTTGGTCACCCTGTAACTGCCAACCAATATCAACAAACGGCGTGTTCTCAACACCTTTAATTGATGGAATAACATCGCCAAGTAAGCGAATTAAAGGCTCATCAGCAAGCACCTGATATGACTCAGCTATTTGCTTTGCAGTAGTGCCTGGTTTTACTTTGACATAAATAGTTTCAAGAATACCACGTTTAAAATTGCCTAAATGCGGTGTGAACAACACCTTGTGGTCAAGGTATTTTTCAATTTCAGGGCCATGTCTATGATTAAATAAACCGTATGGTTTTAAGCTCACTTCGCAAAAATGCGTTGCCACATTGGCTTTACGCCCAGCGCCAGTAACACCAGAAACCGCATTGATAATCACAGTATCATCAGTAAGTAAGCCGGCTTGTTTTAATGGTTTAAGCGCATTTAGCGCAGCGGTTGGGTAACAACCAGGTACTGCTACTAACTGTGCATTTTTGATTTGATCTTTTTGCCATTCAACAAGACCATAAACAGCTTGTTCTAATAGCTCAGGGCTAGTGTGTTTAAAGCCATAATAGGTTTCATAGTCATCATTTGATGACAGACGAAAGCCTCCAGATAAATCAAATACTTTTTTGCCCATTGCTAAAAACTGAGGGGCAAGTTCGACACTGACTGAATGTTCTGTGCATAGGCAAATGGCATCGGCATTTTGTTCGATTACTGAAAATGCCTCACTATTTAACGGCGCTATTTCACCTGCAACAATGCCATTTAGTTCAGGATAAAGACTAGCAAGCGATTTACCTTTATCTAAGCTATTTTCAGACACATACATACCCACTAACTTTAGTGAGTTATGTAGAGAGATTAATTTGGCAAGCTCAGCACCTGAGTAACCGCTTGCACCAACGATAACGATATTCATATTTTTTCCAAAAAACTATTAAGGGTATAAAGACAAGTTTTCAAAAAGTGTTATCGTCGTAAAATTGAGTTCTGCATGCTGTTAGTCTCGGTACTAATTATTTCAAAATAATGAATTGAAATGCAGAATAAACCAATGTAAATTTATATTCAACTTTTTTGCATAATTATTTATTAAATATTTTGAGGTAATCATGTCGCAATTACACTTTCTTGATATGTATGGTGCACTTATTGCTGCACCGTCGATTAGCGCAACGGTGCCATCACTCGACATGAGTAACCGCGAAGTCATCAATTTATTGGCAACTTGGTGTGAATCACTTGGCTTTGCAGTCGAAATTACAGAACTTGATAATAATCTGGGAAAATACAATTTAGCGGCAAAGTTAGGTACGGGTGAAGGCGGTTTAATGCTGGCAGGACATACAGACACAGTGCCATTTGACGATAGTCGTTGGCAATTCGACCCGTTCAAATTAAGCGAACAAGACAATAAGTTTTATGGCTTAGGCAGTATCGATATGAAAGGCTTTTTTGCTTTTGTTTTAAATGCATTACAAGAAATAGATAACGATACTGGACTCGCTAATCTAAAACAGCCTATTACAATTTTAGCGACCGCAGATGAAGAAACTACAATGGCTGGCGCAATTGAAATCGCCAAACAGAATAAACTAAAGCCGGCTCGTTGTATTATTGGTGAACCTACCGACATGGTGCCTGTTTATACTCATAAAGGACATATGTCGACGGCAATTCGTGTAACAGGTAAAGCAGGTCATAGCTCTGATCCTGATGCGGGTTTAAACGCGATAGAAGTCATGCAGCTTGTGATTAGCCAGCTATTAAAACTAAAAGAAGACATAAAGAATAAATATTCACTAACAGATTTTAAAATACCCTACCCAACTTTAAACCTTGGACACATCCATGGTGGTGACAATGCCAACCGCATTTGTGGTTGTTGCGAGTTACATATTGATATGCGCCCAATTCCCGGCATTAGTATTCCAGAACTTCAAGCAATGCTGTTGCTGGCGGTAGCGCCGATAAATGAGCAATATCCAAACGCGGTGGCGGTACATGATTTGCACGAACCTATTCCCGCGTTTTCAGGCAGCACCGATAGCAGTTTAGTAAAACTTGCTGAAAAACTGTCAGGTGAAAAAGCACAAGCAGTAAACTATTGCACCGAAGCGCCTTTTTTACAACAACTCGGTTGTGAAACAATCGTAATGGGTCCAGGCTCAATACAACAAGCCCACCAACCCGATGAATTTTTAGCGATGGAAAAAATAAAACCAAGCCAAGAGATGATTAAGAAGCTTATTGTCGCATCCTGTTTCTAAAGCCCCTCGCCTTGCTCATGCAGCTTAATAAAGGCGTTAAAGATCAGCTCATCAATATCACAAAATGGTGAGCTGTCGATGACACCTGTTATTAACTCAATAGGGCTATCATGGTGCACGTCAAAATCAACGTCATTCATTTGCGTAATCAAACAATCAAGTAGCTCTTGCGTATTATGTTTGTCCGCATTACTTACTAGCGCAACAAATCCATTTTCATCATAACGGGCGATTAAATCAGTCGCTCTAAATGTGGTTTTGTAAAGTTCAGCTGTTGTCTTTAAAATAGTCGTATACTTCTGTCGATCATGACGATAACTAAGCAGCCCTTTCATAAACAAATACACTACCGAAACTTTAAGATTTAATTTTTGACACACCTTTAAACTAATCGGCGCTAATAACTTAAAACCAACTTTGTTTGATAACCCTGTTACGGGGTCTGTGGTATTTGGTAATTTATTTACTAACTCAAGTTCCACAAGTATCGCAAGCTCTTTCAATAAGGCAATATCGTCTGTATTAAAATTACGAGGTTTGCTATCAATAATGCACAAGGTACCCAAACGGCATCCATTTTCATGCTCAAGAGGGATCCCCGCATAAAAGCGAATATTCGGCTCGCCCTTTACCAACGGGTTATCTGCAAAACGCTCATCTGCCAACGTATCTGTAACAACCAATGCTTGATCACTCAAAATGGCATGGCCGCAAAAGGAAATATCACGCGGTGTTTCACTTGCCGTTAAACCAACACAAGACTTAAACCACTGCCGCTCTTTATCAACTAACGATACCAATGCGATAGGTACGTTAAACATTTTAGCGGCAATTTGCGTAACTCTATCGAGCCTTTGCTCAGGCGGTGTGTCGAGCACATTTAAGCTTTGTAGGGTTTTAATTCTTGTATTTTCATTAGCTGGTAAATCGGGGGCTAACATAGTGAACTCTCATATTGCATTACACACAGTATAGGCAACATTGAATTAAATGCGGTGTTCGTAAACAGCTAATTGAAACATTTACTTTTAGCACGCTCGTGCTATTATCATTTCAATAATAGCACGAGCGTACTTTTATGAGTAAAGGTCAAGAAACAAAACAGCAGATCCTCGCAACCGCGTTAAAAATTGCTACACAATCAAGCTTAGATAACCTCACTATTGGCGGCCTTGCAGTTGCCACAGGCATGTCCAAATCAGGCTTGTTTTCGCATTTTAAATCAAAAGAAACGCTGCAATTGAATGTACTAACATTCGCCAATGAACTTTTTCAAAGCACGGTTATTCAGCCAATCAACCGCGAGCTTAATCCTCTTGGTCAGTTACTTTGCTTGTGTGAGAACTGGCTAGATTGGTATGAAAACCAAGCAAAGACCTGCATTTTTATCTCCGCGGCAGTGGAATTTGATGACCAACCAGGCGCTATACACGACCAAGTTAAGCAAGATCTTGCAAATTGGCTTGGCTATCTAACTCACAAAGTTACGCAAGTGATAAATGCCGAGCAATTCAAACAAGACGTAAGCGCAGAGCAATTTGTGTTTGAGCTCTACGCACTTTACTTAGGCAGCCAAAGTATGTCATGGCTAGGTGTTGAAGACGCTGAGCATAGCCGTTTTAAAACAGCCCTAAACCAATTAATTGAGCGCCACCGCGCAGAGGAATCTGTATGAGCAGTAAAATCTATTTTTCATCATCGGCAAAAAGAAAGCCGCTTGCCTATTATTTGATTAAAGCGGCATCGACTACCGCGCTTAAAATTGCTCCAAAGTTTGCCTTTAATCAAACAAGAAAATTACTATTAACACCGGTAAAAAATCGCAAAAGAACAACATTGTCAGCCCAGTTTACGCAACAAAAACTAGCAACCGAGCACGGTGACTTACACCTTACTTCGATTGGTGAAGGTCCTGCTGTTGTTTTTACCCATGGCTGGTCTGGTAGTAGTCGTCAATTTTTACCACTTATGGAGAAAGTAGCAGCAAGCGGCTTTAAAGCCATGGCATTTGATCATTACGGTCATGGTGAAAGCGATGGTAAGTTTGCCAATTTACCGCTTTTTATCAAAGGGTTAAAATCTGTAATGGCAAGCATTGAGCAACCCAAAGCAATTGTCAGCCATTCTATGGGAACCATTGCAGCGCTTAATGTGAGTAAAGATGTACCACATTTTTTAATTGCGCCTACCTTTGGCTTTTACGACTCTTTTGAAGAACGTATTTTAAATACAGGCATTCACCAACACTTATTTAGTGGCGTGCTAAAAAGTGTTGAAGATGAACACGATATGCGCTTTGGTGAGATTTTGCCTGAATTACACGTTGCAGATCACGCCCACCCAATTCATATTATTCACGACCAAAAAGACCGATTTGCTAAGTTTGAACTAACCAACCAGCAAGCAAGTCAGCACAGCCATATCAACTTAAAAGCTGTTAATAAGCTTGGTCACGGCCGCATTATAAATTCTGAAGAAACTTGGCAGTTTATGAAGCAAAGTTTATTCGCTTAGCGCAATGAGTGTACCTTCAATAGAACGTACATACGCCAAGTTTTTACCTTCCATTTCATGCGGTGCAGAAAGTGGTTCTGCGCCTGCATCTACCGCTTTTGCAAATGCTAAATTAATGTCATCAACCTTTAAGACTAACTCAAAACCAAGTGCCGGTTGTTTTGGCTGCGCGCGAATATAACTCTGCTTAAAGTGAGATTGCGCTAAGGGATGCGCCGCGAAGGCAATACACGCACCTTGGAAGTCCAGCTCGCCATATTGCCCGTCTTCATCGAGCTGAGCCGTGCTGACGGCAAATGCTTGGAAGTAGAAATCTAACGTTTCTTCAACATTATCAACGTAGATAACTGTTTTTAAGTAATCCATTTATGACATGATGGTTAATTATTCTTATTGTCTAATTATTAGCACATAACTGCTGGTAATTGCAGCTATTTCCATCATCACATACGAAAAAAGCACCTATTCGGTGCTTTTTTCAACAAATCTAAAATTAAGGCTTTTTGCTATACATTTTAGAAATACGTTTGCGCTGTCGCTGCTGCGACAAGGTCATCTTATTAGTGCGACCTGCATACGGGTTATCGCCTTCTCTAAATTCAATCTTGATTGGCGTACCCATAACCTTAAGCGCTTTACGATAATAGTTCATCATATAACGCTTGTACGAATCAGGTAAGTCTTTAACTTGGTTACCGTGAATAACAATAATTGGCGGGTTGTATCCCCCTGCGTGCGCGTATTTTAACTTAACACGACGACCACGTACTAACGGTGGCTGGTGATCAGCTTGTGCCATATCCATAATACGGCGTAACATCGCAGTGCTGATACGTTTTGTTGCCGATTCATAGGCTTCATCTACTGACTCAAATAAATGACCAACACCAGTACCGTGTAGTGCCGAGATAAAGTGAATACGCGCAAAATCAATAAAACCTAAACGGCGATCGAGCTCTGATTTAATGCGATCTTTTACATCTGTATCCAAGCCATCCCACTTGTTTACCGCAATCACTAATGAACGACCCGCATTAAGCGTATAGCCTAATAAGCTTAAGTCTTGATCACTAATACCTTCACGTGCATCAATTACCAGTAACACAACGTTTGCATCTTCAATCGCTTTCAGTGTTTTAATAACTGAGAACTTTTCAACAACGTCAGATACTTTTTTACGTTTACGCACACCTGCGGTGTCAATCAGTACGTACTCTTTCTCGTTGCGTGTCATTGGAATATACACAGAGTCACGAGTGGTACCTGGCATATCGTAAACAATAACGCGCTCTTCACCTAAAATACGGTTTGTAAGAGTCGATTTACCCACATTAGGGCGACCAATGATCGCAAGCTTAACCGGTTTGTCTGGGCGCTCACCATCAACTTCTTCACCTTCGTTTTCATCATCGTAAAGTGAATCAACTAGATCATCTTCAAATTCTTCCGGATTTGCTTCACGATACGCCTCAGCATATTCTGCAATTACTGGCTGTAGTGCCGTATCAAGTAACGATGTAATACCACGGCCATGAGCTGCAGCGATTTGATATACTTCGCCAAGTGCTAATTGGTAAAACTCAGCACAGTTTGAATCCGCATCAATACCATCAATCTTGTTGGCAACAACAAATACTTTCTTTTGCTGTTTACGTAAGTGATCTGCAATGCCAATATCAGATGCGGTTAAGCCCGCTCTGGCATCAACTAAAAACATTACAATATCGGCCTCTTCAATCGCTAACAGCGATTGCTCAGCCATTTCAGATTCAATGCCCTGCTCAGACCCGTCGATACCGCCAGTATCTACTAAAATGAACTCGTAATCTTCGTAACTCGCCTGACCATATTTACGATCGCGTGTCAGACCTGGAAAGTCTGCCACAAGTGCATCACGTGTTCGCGTCAAGCGATTAAACAATGTTGATTTCCCAACATTAGGACGGCCCACAAGGGCAATCACAGGAAGCATATTCAACCTCTTAAATAAACAACAAAAGGCTTCGTCCAGAGCAAGCCGTAACGAAGCCTTTAATTTACCAAGTCACACTTGGCAATAAATATTAATTCGCTAGTGGTAAGTTAACTAAACTCACTTCACCATCACGTGTGATAACAATTAGTTTATCACCCGCTGTAATTGGCTCGACGTAGAAACCTGAACTATCGAATTCACTGCGCGATACAAGATCGCCGGTTTCTTTATCTAACCAGTGTAGGTTACCTTCTTGGTCACCCGTTACTAGATAGTTGCCAAATACTGTTGGACCAGTCAAAAACCAACCATTTAAAGCTGGTTGACTCCAACGTTCAATACCTGAGCTTGCATCTAAAGCATAGATAGAACCTTGGCTATCTACCAAATAGATATTGCGACCATCAACGGTAAAATCGCGGTAGCCACTGTATTCACGCTTCCAAAGCACATTACCTGAGCGAATATCAACAGCTACTAAGTTGCCGTTATACGCCAGTGAATAAACCGTTGAACCCTGTACAACTGGTTGCGTATCTACATCCGCCAAACGTTCAAACTCTGATGCACCTTGTGGAATTGCAACGTCAGCTTGCCACGCTAAAAAGCCGTTTTCTGCGATAACTACTGACAGCTTACCGTTCTCTTCACCAAAGATAACGCCGCCGTTTGCTGATTGCGGAGAGCTAATGCCACGTAGCGTAAGTGCTGGCACTTCATGCTCATACACCCAACGCTGTTCACCTTCATCTGGATGTAGTGCAACTAACTTACCTGAACCTAAATTCACATAAATTAAGCCATCGCCTGCAGCAGGTGCTGAAAGTGCTTCGCCTGGCACATGTTTGCGCCAAGCAAGTTCACCGGTTTCACGATCAAGTGCAATCACTTCACCACGTTCTGTGCCTACAAAAATTTTACCGTACGCTTCGCTTAAGCCACCCGATAGCTTAGCGCTATCGTCATCTTCCCATGGCCAAAACGCTGGGTTTTTACGTACATCGCTGCGCCAAAGTTCTTTGCCGCTGTTAATATCAATTGCTTTGATTTCACCACGACGTGACGCTACAAATACTGTGTCTTTGTAAACCACTGGCGAAAGACGCGAAAAATAATGTTCAACACCAGAACCGACACTAGTTTGCCATACGCTATCAGCTTCAAACTGATTAACGATTTCAGGCAGTGTTAACTCGTCTTCTTCATCATCACTTGATGAACAGCCAGTTAAGCCAAGTGTTAACAGCAACAAGGTTGCTAAGGTAATTTTTTTCATAAATCACCTACAGCGTCTGAGCAACAGCTAGATTATCCAATTTAACTTGAAGAAGCTGATTTTGCGTTTCACCTGCCGCATCAAGTGCTGCTTGGTATGCTAAACGTGCATTGTCTTTATCGTCTTTAGAAAGGTAGATGTCACCTTTAAGCTCTTCTACTTGTGCTTTGAACGCTTCTGGCAACGTTGTGTTTAGTTTTGCAAGTGCCGCGTCAAAGTTTCCTTCAGCAAGTTCAATACGTGCAATACGTGTTGTAGCAATAGCTTTCAACTCAGCTTTTGGTGCATTTGTTACAATCCACTCTAGCTTTTCTTTTGCTGCACTGTAGTCTTTTGCATCAACTGCTTCACGTGCGCTTACAAACGCTGCTAATACAGCATAGCTAGAATCTTTATACTCAGTTAAAAATGCGTCTGACTTAGCAAGTACGTCAGAGTTCTCTTGACCTGCCGTCGAGATTAATTGCGTGTAGGCATCCGACGCTGCTTCAGCGCTATCAATTTGCGATTGGTTATATGCTTTCCAGCCATATAAACCACCTAAACCTAGCACTACACCGGCAATCAGAGATGTGCCATTTTCACGGAAAAATCGTTTTATTGCTTCTGCTTGTTGTTCTTCTGTTGAATAAACTTCCATTCTAACCTCTTATACCAAGCCTGTTAGCAACTCGGCTGCTTGATCTAAATTTAGTGTTTGTTGTTCTTGATGCTCGCGTAAGTGTTTTACAGTCACTTGGTTATTTTCAAGTTCACTGTCACCGATAATCAGTGCGTATACAGCATCGCTTTTATCTGCGCGTTTTAATTGTTTCTTAAAGTTACCGCCACCGGCATGCACTGTAATGCGTATTCCTGGTACTTTTTCTCGTAACTTCTCGGCAATAACAGGTGCTTGAATGCTTGCTGCATCACCCATTGCCGCAATGTAAACATCACTGGTGCGCCGAATTTCGCCAACACAGTTAAGCTCTTGCAACATCAGCACTAAACGTTCCATGCCCATTGCAAAACCCACTGCAGGTGTCGCTTTACCGCCTAGTTGTTCAACTAAGCCATCGTAACGACCGCCAGCGCACACTGTACCCTGTGCACCTAAACTTTCAGTAACCCATTCAAATACAGTGCGATTGTAGTAATCTAAACCACGTACCAGTTTTTCATTAACCTGATATTCGATGCCTGCAGCATCTAAACGTTCACATAAATTTGCAAAATGCTGTTGTGACTCTGGGTCTAAGTGTTCAGATAGCTTTGGTGCATCAACTAAAACTGCTTGCACGTCTGGGTTTTTACTGTCGAGTACACGTAATGGATTTGAGTGCATACGACGTTTTGAATCTTCGTCTAATGCATCAATATTTTGCTCAAGGTAAGCCACAAGTGCATCACGATATTGCGCGCGTGCTTCATTTGAGCCAAGTGAGTTAAGCTCTAATCGAACGTGGTCACTAATACCAAATGCTTTCCATAAACGTGCAGTCAAAATAATTACTTCTGCATCGATGTCGGCAGTTTCAAAGCCAAAAACTTCTAAGCCAAACTGGTGAAACTGACGGTAGCGACCTTTTTGAGGTCTTTCGTGGCGGAACATTGGGCCCATATACCAAAGGCGCTGCTCTTGATTATACAGTAACCCATTTTGGTTACCTGCTCGCACACATACCGCAGTACCTTCAGGGCGTAATGTTAGGCTGTCACCATTACGATCTTCAAAGGTGTACATTTCCTTTTCAACGATATCGGTAACTTCACCAATTGAGCGTTTAAACAAATCAGTTGATTCAACAATTGGAAAACGAATTTCCTGATAACCATACGATGCAACTGTTTCGCGTAAAATGCTTTCAACTTTTTGCCATACCTGAGTATCACCCGGTACACAATCATTCATGCCGCGAACTGCTTGGATTTGTTTTGCCACGCTGCTTTTACCCTATTGCTAATTAAATGCATGGGGCGAATATCGCCCCAGAAAAAAGAAGATTGTCAATTATACTCAACGAGACTACTTACTCAACTAACTTAACGTCTATTTGTTGTTCAGTGTCTTTTTTTGCGATGTAATCGCGAATTTGCGTTTCTAGTTGGTCAACAATTTGCGTATTATCAATACGCGTTTTTTGACGCTCACCATTGATATACAATCCAGAACGCTTATTGGCTCCCGCTAAACCTAAATCGCTCACCAGTGCTTCGCCCGGACCATTTACCACACAGCCAATAACCGAAACAGTCACGGGTTCGATAACGTCTTCTAAACGCTCTTCGAGCTGATTCATCGTGCTTACCACATCAAATTCTTGACGTGAACAGCTTGGGCAGGCAATAAAATTAATACCGCGAGAGCGAATACGCAAAGATTTTAAGATATCAAAACCTACTTTGATTTCTTGTACTGGGTCGGCTGCAAGTGAGACACGTAACGTATCACCAATACCCTCGGCTAGTAACATGCCTAAACCAACCGCAGATTTAACTGAACCCGCTCTAAAACCACCGGCCTCGGTAATACCTAAATGCAGTGGCTGTTCAATTTCTTTCGCAAGCAATCGATACGCACCAACCGCCAAAAATACGTCTGACGCTTTTACCGATACTTTAAAGTTATCGAAATTAAGACGCTTTAAAATATTTACATGACGCATCGCTGATTCAAGTAGTGCTTCAGGTGTTGGCTCACCGTATTTTTCTTGGATATCGCGCTCTAGCGACCCACCATTCACGCCAATGCGAATAGGAATGCTCTTTTCGCGCGCAGCATCAACAACCGCTTGAATGCGCTCTTCACTGCCGATATTACCTGGGTTAATACGCAAACAATCGGCACCATATTCAGCAACTTTTAACGCGATACGGTAATCGAAGTGAATGTCCGCAACCAACGGAATATCAACTTGCTGTTTAATTTCTTTAAATGCTTCAGCCGCGTCCATAGTTGGTACAGAAACACGCACAATATCCGCACCTGCGGCTTGAATTGCATTGATTTGCGCAACCGTAGCCGCAACATCAGTCGTTTCGGTATTGGTCATTGACTGCACGGCAATCGGTGCGCCATCGCCGATTGGCACGTTACCTACATAAATGCGTTTTGATTTGCGGCGTTTTATCGGAGATTCTGAAAACATACTTATTACTCACTCAACGGCAGGCTAAATTTGGCGAGTCGATTAGTAGGGAAATGTGACATATCAACTAACTCACCATTAAACTCAACATCAACAATATAGTGCTTGCCCAGCACCACATTAAATGGCGCTTTGCCATCTAATGTCATGACATAGCCTTTTTTCTTAACACCAAATGCGACACGCTCGCCATCGGCATCAAAAATCTCGACCCAGCTATCATCTTTAAACGTCATCACAATAGTACTGACGTTTTTCTTAGTATTTCTTTTCTTTTCAGCCACCGCCGGTTTAGTTACTTCTGGCTGCTCAGCTAACGTGGTTTCAGGTTCTTGACTGCTCGTTTGCTCAGATTCGTCGTTGCTCAACTGAGACACTTCAGCAAGGTTTATTTGGTTTGCAACTTTACGCTCAGTTACAACTGGTACATTACTGTTTTCTTGACTTGGCGTTTCAACCACCGTTTTGCTTGTCTCAGGTTCCGTTGGCGCTGGTTCGCGGTTTTGCCACCAGATAAACAATGATGAACCAAGAATAAGTGCAATAATTGCGTAACTAAAAAGCATTAATCGGTTATCTTTTGCTTCGCGTTCCGTACGTCTTGAAAAGCTCTGCATTCGCTTTTCGGTTTCTTCCCTTTGGTGCCTAAACTGCGACATTAATTGCGCTTCGTTTAGGTTAAATTCGCGACAGTAACTGCGAATATGGCCTTTTACAAAAGTGACAGGCCCTAACTGGCTGTAATCGTCACATTCAATGGCTGAAATTTGTTTTGCTGTTAACTTTAACTTGTGTGCCATTTCATCAATTGAAACAGCGTGTTGCTCGCGAGCAGTTGCTAACTGCTCACCTAAACCTGTTGTTGGTTCTTGAGCTAATACTTCTTCGGTCATAGTGCGTAAGTTTTAGGATTTACTAACAAGATTTTTTTACCTGGGCTTAATGTTGCCGATTCTTGAATCTCGTTCCACTCAGCAAGCGACTTCATGCGTAAGTTGTACTTCACAGAAATACTAAATAAAGTGTCGCCATCTTTAACCAAGTGGTAAATATTCGGATTATTAAGATAAATTTTTGTGCCAGCAAAAACCGGATCGTTTTCGGTTAAGCCATTCCATTCTAGTAACTTCGCTAATTTAACATTGTATTTAACCGATACCGAGAACAGGTTTTCACCACCTTTCATCACGTGATACGGTGTTTCAACCAGCTTAAGCGGAAGACGCTGTGGATCTGGTGATTGTTGCTGTGCTTTAGTTTGCGCAACAACCACTTCATTTTTTGCAACTTGTGTAGTTGGCTTAGCAACTTCCACTTTTACTTGTGGTTCAATCTCGGCTTTGCTTGGAGTTACTTCCGCTTGCTCTGGTTGCGCTTTACGTTTAACCACTTTTACTTGTGGCTTAGCAACAACCGATTTACCATCTGGGTTAAGCTCTTTTTTAAGCTTGCTTAACTCATTTTTGCGGTATTTTTCACGTAGACGCTCAAATTCACTGTCAGATGTTTTCTTAAGTTTGATCTGTTGCGCTTCAATAGAGTTACTGTAGGTTTGCTGTAGCGTTAATGCCAATGTGTTGGCTTTTTCGATATGCCCCATACGGTTTTCAATTAAGTATGACAACATTAACGAGCGTGAAGAAATACGACCTGATTTTTCATAACGATTCATAAATGTTTGCGCGCGATGTAAATCGCTTTTGGCATAGTAAATCGCAGACAAGTTAACCAGTGACGAACCGCGTGATGGGCTGTGTTTTACTGAAGCTTCAAGATATTCTTCCGCCTCATCAAACTCGTTATTTTCAATCGCACATAACGCTAGGTTTTCATAACTTTGCGAAACGCGCAGATAGCTTGGAATTTCGATTGCACGCAAAATGTATTCTGACGCTTCATCGTACTCACCTAAACCACATAAAAATACACCATAGTTATTTAGTGTATTTGGATCGTCTGGGGCAATATCAATCGCGCGTAAATAAGATTCTTTAGCAAGTTCATTTTCACCCACTTGCTGATAATAATACGCAGTGGTGTAATGAACCTCAGGTAATTTAGGCGCAAATTTAGCGGCACGCTCTAAGTTATATTTTGCTTGTGTGCTATCGCCAGAAGCTAAGTATTTTAATGCTAATGAAATGCGTGTTCTTGCCGCTTCATCGTTATCAATTCGATTTTCGACAACTGGTTTATCACTACCAACATAAACACTTTCGGTTACACATCCTGTTGTTGCTAATAGCGCAACACCTACTAATATTGAACGACGCATAGTTATACTCATTTTCTGACAATTATCTCAATTCTACCCGAATTAGCCTCGGGATCATCTTATTTTTTCTAGATCCTTTACGGGTTTACCGTATTGACACTAATTTTGTTATCGTCGAGTTGCTTTTTCTTCATTACACGCTTAGTACGATCCACAACATCACCCACTAACTGACCACATGCTGCATCGATATCATCACCACGTGTACGGCGTACAATACAAGTTAAACCAGCGGCTTGTAACACTTTAGAGAAACGGTCAATACGACTGTTACTTGAACGGCCGTATTCGTTGCCCGGGAACGGGTTAAATGGAATCAAGTTAATTTTTGATGGCGTGCCTTTTAACACTTTAACTAGCTCGTGTGCATGATCTGTGCTGTCATTCACACCTTGCAGCATAACGTACTCAATAGTGATGTCTTTGTTTGCTTTAGAGCCGTCAATATAGCGACGACACGCAGCTAAGAACTCTTCAATTGGGTACTTCTTGTTGATTGGTACAAGTACGTCACGCAATTCGTTATTCGGCGCGTGAAGTGAAATAGCTAATGCAACGTCGATTTTTTCTTTTAAGATATCCAGTGCAGGTACAACGCCTGAGGTACTTAAAGTAACGCGACGTTTAGATAAACCAAATGCCCAATCATCCATCATCAGTTCCATTGCTGGAACAACATTGTTGAGGTTAAGCAATGGCTCACCCATGCCCATCATTACCACGTTGGTAACTGGTCGCTTAGTTGAATCGCCATGTAAACCAATATCTTTTGCGACACGCCAAACTTGGCCAATGATTTCAGATACTTTTAGATTACGGTTAAAGCCCTGTTGCGCTGTTGAACAGAAAGTACACTCAAGCGCACAACCAACTTGTGATGAAACACATAATGTTGCACGGTCTTTTTCAGGGATCCACACTGTTTCAACTTCTTGACCACCTTCAAGCACTAATGCGTACTTAATTGTGCCATCTGAAGCCACTTGCTTAACTGAAATTTCAGGCGCTTTAATTTCACATTCTGCGTGTAATTTGGCTTTTAGCTTTTTGTTGATATTCGACATTTCATCAAAGTTATCGATACCGAAATGGTACATCCATTTCATTACCTGATCGCCACGGAACGGCTTTTCACCCCATGAAACAAATAACTCTCGCATTCCTTCACGGGTTAAATCTAATAAATTAATTTTCTTTTCCGCAGCACTCATAACTCAGACCCTAGTACGTAATACAACTTTATATTAGCTGATATATCAACTTTGCTTTACTTTTACATTTGCGCAACTGGCGTATTAAGCCAAGTACAGTAAATTTAAAGCAAAGTTGACACTGTGACTAAAACAGACTGTTTTAGTTCAAAATGACAAGAAAAGGGCTAAAGAGCCCTTTTCTACTGCATTAACCTAAGCTAATGCATGTTTGTCTACGTCGTTAAAATTAACGAGTACGTGGACAGATTTCTTCGTCAGAGAAGAAGTATGCGATTTCGCGAGCAGCTGATTCTACAGCGTCTGAACCGTGTACTGCGTTCTCGTCGATGCTGTCTGCGTAGTCAGCACGTAAAGTACCAGCTAGTGCTTCAGCAGGGTTAGTAGCACCCATGATTTCACGGTTTTTAAGTACTGCGTTCTCACCTTCAAGAACAGTAACCATTACTGGACCAGATGTCATGAACTCAACTAAAGCACCGAAGAAAGGACGCTCGCTGTGCTCAGCGTAGAAACCTTCAGCTTTTTCTTTTGAAAGGTGAACCATTTTAGCTGCAACGATTTTAAGACCAGCAGTTTCGAAACGGTTGTAGATAGCACCGATGTGGTTTTTAGCAACTGCATCAGGTTTTACGATAGAAAAAGTACGCTCTAAAGCCATCTTTTATGCTCCATAAATAATTAATGATTTTAACGGCCGCGAATTATACGCATATTTGTGTGAAAATCCTATTAAAACCGAAAATAATCTGATTACTTTTCCAACAAAGTAAGAAAAATATACAAACATAATCACCTCAACGCTCATTCAATACAGCGAAACAAAACACCTAGGCTAATTTGATCTATATCAAAATTCTCAATTTGTCTGTGCGTTAGAATTGCCCGCTTTTTTAATCATGCAACTGGTCAGCACCCAGTTCGATGTATGAGGACACGTCAATGAACACACCTTTTGTACCTGAATTACTGTCGCCTGCAGGTAGCTTAAAGAACATGCGTTATGCCTTTGCCTATGGCTCTGATGCGGTATATGCCGGTCAACCTCGCTATAGTTTACGCGTGCGTAATAATGAATTTGACCTTGATAATTTAGCGCTCGGGATCAACGAAGCACACGATTTAGGTAAAAAGCTTTATGTGGTATCAAATATTGCGCCGCATAATGCCAAAGTTAATACCTATTTGCGCGATATTGAACCAGTTATTGAAATGGGCCCCGATGCATTAATCATGTCAGATCCTGGGTTAATTATGCTGGTACGCGAAAAATGGCCAGATATGCCAATTCACCTTTCTGTTCAAGCTAATGCTGTAAACTTTGCAACGGTAAAATTTTGGGCCCAACAAGGGGTTGAGCGCGTTATTTTATCGCGTGAGTTATCACTTGAAGAAATTGGCCAAATTCGTGAGTTATGCCCTGAAACCGAGTTAGAAGTATTTGTTCACGGTGCATTATGTATGGCGTACTCAGGTCGTTGTTTGCTGTCTGGTTATATTAATAAGCGCGATCCTAATCAAGGTACCTGTACCAATGCATGTCGCTGGGAATACGATGTAAAGCCGGGTAAAGAAACTGAAACCGGTGATGTTGTGCATAAAATTGATCCGAGCTCAGTGATCCCAACGCTAGGCCAAGACGCCCCAACAAGTGAAGTGTTTATGTTGGAAGAACAAGGCCGCCCTGGCGAATATATGCCTGCGTTTGAAGATGAACATGGCACGTACATTATGAATTCAAAAGATTTACGTGCAGTGCAATACGTAGATCAGCTAACCAAAATGGGTGTTCACAGCTTAAAAATTGAAGGTCGTACTAAGTCGTTTTATTACGTTGCGCGTACCGCACAAGTTTACCGTAAAGCCATTGACGACGCTGTTGCCGGTAAACCATTTGATCCTAACTTGATGCGCACCTTAGAAAACCTTGCGCACCGTGGATACACCGAGGGCTTTTTAAAGCGCCATGTGCACCAAGAATACCAAAACTATGAATATGGCCACTCAGTGTCAGACAAGCAGCAATTTGTTGGTGAAGTGTTAGGTCGCCACAACAACGGTCTGGTTGAAATTGATGTGAAGAACAAGTTCTGTACTGGCCATTCAATGGAACTTATGACGCCACAAGGTAATATTCAGTTTACCTTAGATCATATGGAAAATAAGAAAGGTGAACGCATTGATGATGCTAAAGGTTCAGGCCATATTGTAAAAATTCCATTACCGGAAGATATTGAACTTGATAAAGCGATTCTATTAAGAAATTTAGATTCAGACCAAGATACGCGTAACCCTTTTAAAAAGGCCTAGTATCATGGCATTGATGATAAATTCGAAGTGTATCAATTGTGATATGTGCGACCCTGAGTGTCCTAATCAGGCCATTTACATGGGTGATAAAATTTATCAAATTGATCCAGACAAATGCACCGAGTGTGTTGGACATTACGACCAACCGACTTGTGTCAGCGTTTGTCCGATTGACTGTATTAAAAAAGACCCACAGCATGTTGAGTCTCTTGATGAGCTAGCCGAGAAGTTTATTCGCCTAACATCAAACTAATACAGCAACTGCAGATACTTTAGAAAGAAAAAACCGAGCATATTTGCTCGGTTTTTTATTATTTTAATGTGCTAATTAGAGTCAACTGGCTCTAACTGCAGCTTACTGGCAATTAATACCGCTTGCGTGCGGTTGTAAACACCTAGTTTTCTAAATATTGCTGTGATATGTGCTTTCACGGTAGCTTCTGAAATATTCAGTTCGTACGCAATTTGCTTGTTTAACAAGCCTTCGTGTAAATAGCTTAACACTTTGTATTGTTGCGGTGTGAGTGATGCAATTTGCTGCGCAAGCTCTGCGTCTTGCTCAATCACTTCTTCAACTTTATCAGCCATTGATTCTGGCAACCAGGTTTCACCATCTAGAATCTCTTCGATTGCAGCGGCAATTTGTGCTGACGATGACGATTTTGGAATAAAACCAAGGGCACCATAACTCATTACTTTTGAAACGATTTGAATGTCTTCGGTGCCAGAAACAACGGCAATCGGTAAATCGGGGTAATCTTCACGAATACGAATTAGACCATATAAATCGCCGCTACCGGGCATGTGTAGGTCTAGTAATAATAAATCGAGCTCTTGTTGTTGTTCTAGTACTTGCAGCGTTGTATCAAAGCTCTCAGATTCAAATATCTCTAAATCATCGAAACTGCCATTTAAAGCCCCTTTAAGTGCTTCGCGAAACAAAGGGTGATCATCCGCTATCAAAAACTTGCTCATATATGACTCCTAATAAAAAGGCTGTTATCCCTGATAACAGCCTTAATGTTACTGTGAGTTTAATTGATTCACAAACCTTTTAGCGGTTTAGGCGGTTTTCAATTAGCTCCTCTACAACACTTGGATCGGCAAGTGTTGATGTATCACCTAGCTGTTGGTATTCATTTGCAGCGATCTTACGTAAAATACGGCGCATAATCTTACCAGAGCGTGTTTTTGGCAAACCTGGTGACCATTGGATCATATCTGGTGTTGCTATTGGACTAAGCTCTTTACGAACCCAATTGCGTACCTCTTTGGTTAATTCGTCGCTTACTGCTATGCCGTCATTCGGCGTAATGTAGACGTAAATACCTTGGCCTTTAATATCATGTGGGAAGCCAACAACCGCCGCTTCAGCAACCGCTTCGTGTGCTACTAACGCGCTTTCAATTTCAGCTGTACCTAAACGGTGACCTGAAACATTTAGTACGTCATCTACGCGGCCTGTGATCCAGTAATAACCATCTTCATCACGACGACAACCATCACCTGTAAAGTAAACGCCCGGGTACGCTGAGAAATAAGTTTGCTCAAAGCGTTCATGATCACCGTAAACAGTACGCGCTTGTGACGGCCAGCTATCAAGAATAACTAGGTTACCATCTGTTGCACCTTGTAATGTTTCACCCTCGGCATCGAATAGCGCCGGCAAAATACCAAAGAATGGACGTGTTGCTGAGCCTGGTTTTAAATCTGTTGCACCTGGTAGTGGTGTAATCATCATACCGCCAGTTTCAGTTTGCCACCATGTATCAACGATTGGACAACTGCTGTTACCGATATTTTCATAATACCAAGCCCATGCTTCTGGGTTAATTGGCTCACCTACTGAACCTAAAATACGCAGTGATTCACGTGTAGAAGAAGCTGTTGGCTCATCGCCTTTCGCCATTAATGCACGAATGGCTGTTGGTGCGGTATATAGTATAGTAACGTTATGCTTATCAACCACTTCACCCATACGACCTGATGATGGATAGGTTGGTACACCTTCAAATACAACCTGAGTACAACCATTCGCCAGTGGCCCATAGGCAATGTAACTGTGACCGGTGATCCAGCCCACATCTGCGCTACACCAGAAAACGTCATCTTCTTGTAAATCGAAAACATATTGATGCGTAAGCGAAGTATAAACTAAGTAACCTGCCGTGCTATGCACAACGCCTTTAGGTTGACCTGTTGAACCTGAGGTATAAAGAATAAATAATGGGTCTTCGGCATCCATTACTTCTGGTTCGCAATTTGTTGCTTGGTCAGCAACTAAATCATGCCACCAAACGTCTACATCATTCCATGCAACATCGCCACCTGTAAGCTGGTGCACAACAACGTGTTCAACACTTGTAACGCCAGCTTGCGTTAATGCTTCATCAACGTTTGCTTTTAATGGAACGGCATTACCACCGCGACGACCTTGGTCAGATGTGATAACCACTTTCGCACCAGAATCTTGAATACGGTCTGCAATTGCTGAAGGAGAAAAACCACCAAACACAACTGAATGCACTGCACCTATACGAGCACACGCTTGCATTGCATAAATTGCTTGTGGCGTCATAGGCATATAAATCGCAACGCGATCGCCCTTTTGCACGCCTAGCTTACGTAAACCATTTGCTAGCTTACACACTTCATCATGAAGTTGCTGATAAGTAATATTTTCAGAATGTTCAGGGTTATCACCTTCCCAAATGAGCGCAACTTTATCGGCTTTATCTTTTAAGTGACGGTCAATACAGTTATAAGACACATTCAGTTGACCATCTTCATACCAACGGATATCAACATGGCCTTTATCAAATGAGGTATTTTTAACTTTGGTATACGGCTTAATCCAGTCTAGTCGCTTACCTTGCTCACCCCAAAATGCTTCAGGGTCGTCAATCGACCATTGATATAGTTCGTTATATTTTGCTTCGTCAATTAACGCTGCTTCTTTAACAGACGCTGGTACTGGGTAAATTTCTTGTGACATGAGTGCCCCTTTCTTAACTTTGTTGCTAGTCGCCTAAATGCAACCTAGACCAATACCCTCAAGCATTACTCAGCTAGGTGGTATAAAGAATTAGACCTTAGTAGCATCTTAATTTAAATATAGAGAGTACTTAATCAAGATCATCTTTTTAACAACTTCAATTATTACTGCTATCTCAATTACTTTTATTATTCATAATATTAAATTTTTATTTTGCGATTTATCGCTATCCACGACTATATTTTTTAACGAATTATTCACAAAACAACTAATTTCATGAGTTTTAATGGAATAAACACACTGCTTAAGCCCGTTTAGCTATACCTTAGTCGTATAGACCAATGGGTAATTGAGCAAAATCTGAACATAGCCAACAGTGAAGATGTTAACTTAATCGGGATACAGTTATGAAAAACAATAAACTAACAACAACAGCGCTCAGCGTTTTAGCAGTATTGTTCGGTACTTCAGCCCAAGCGGGTGTATTAGAGTCTACAGATGTAAAATATGGCGGTTATGTAAAGCTTGATGCAATGTGGAGTGATTGGTCTGCTGGTACGGTAGGTGGCACGAGCATTGGTCGTGATTTTTATGTACCAAGCACCACTCCGGTGGGTGGTGACGCAGATACAGATCCTGTATTTGATATGCATGCACGTCAATCACGTTTTAACTTGGCAACATCAACTAAATTAGACAACGGCGAATCAATTAACACCAAAATTGAGCTCGATTTTATTGCATCGCCAGGTGGTAATGAGCGTGTTTCAAATTCTTATGCGCCGCGTATTCGTCAAGCATTTGTAACGTATAATGGCTTCTTGTTTGGTCAAGCGTGGTCAAACTTCCAAAATGTTAGCGCATTACCAGAAACACTTGATTTCGTCGGCCCTGCTGAAGGTACTGTGTTCGTGCGTCAAGCGATGATTAAGTACACTTCAGGCGGCTTTTCTGTATCGGCAGAAAATCCTGAAAGCACGATTACCACAGCAGGTGGTGTGCGCAACGAAACCGACGACTCTAGCCTACCAGATATCACAGCTCGTTATACCTTTAAAGGCGATTGGGGTCACTTCACTGTTGCGGGTCTTGCAAGACAACTTACTTATAAAGCAGGCGGTGCAGACGCATCAACATCATCATTTGGTGTGAGCGCGTCGGGTCGCGTTAACTTTGGTAAGAATAATTTAAAATACATGGTCACAGCAGGTAGTGGTTTAGGGCGTTACGTTGGTTTAAACGTCGCACATGGTGCAGTGCTTGATGGCAATGATTTAGATGCAATTGATTCAGTTTCGGGCTTTGTTGGTTATCAACACCACTGGAATGAAAAGTTACGTTCAACTTTCCTCGCGTCATATTTTAGTGCTGATAATAACCAAAACTTGTTAAATATCACTGGTGACCCAACAAAAACATCAATGAGTTACAGTGCAAACTTGCTTTATTCTCCTGAGAAAAAACTTACTTTTGGTGTTGAATACAAAGTAGGCGAGCGCGAAACCGAAAGTGGTGTTGATGGCGATATCAACCGCTTACAGCTTTCAGCTAAGTATGCTTTCTAAAGCCTACTTGCGAACTTTATAACTTAGATTGCTTCCTAAGTTGTTGTCAGTAATAAGCGACCAATTGGTCGCTTATTTTTTTAGTTAATTAACAGCCACTTCCTGCCTGAGAAAAACGACACAGTATTTTTCAATACAGTTAAGCAAGTGTTTGCTTAGCTAAAAAAACCACCTAATAAGTTAAAGTTGATGCTACCTTTGACCTTCATCAAAAAAGTAAATTAGCGAAAAGTTATATGCAGTGTCGTTGTTACTGTACTTACTATTGAAAAAACGTTTAGCGTCTAACTGAAGAGCAAAATTATTGTTAATTTGGTAATGCATACCTAGGCCTGCATTTAACGCAAATGTACTGTCACCATCATCTTCATTATTCTTTGCATACAACATTTCACCAGCGCCTGCGCTAACAAACGGGCGAAAGCTACTATCGCTGTTAAAGTAATAGTTTGCACCGACATTAAATTGTTCAAATGTTTGGTCACCTGAACCAATTTCTCGCGGTAGTTGACCTTTTAAATAATCAAGCTTCATAGAGAATCGCGGTGAAAAATACAGACCTAAATTCCAGCCATTGGCAACATCTTGCTCTAAACCCCAATGCTCACCTGGATTTAAACTGCCGTAATTTAGACCAAAGCCTATTACGCCAATATCGACTGGGTCTTTTTTACTAATATAGTTTTTTTGATAAGTAGGCGCTTGCTGTGCTTTACCTGAACCAAGTTGATAGTGCACATTAAGTTGCACTTGATCTTCATACTCACCCGTTGGTAGTTGCATCTTCGCAAAGTTAATACCACCGGTACCCGCTTTAACCACTTCCATATCAAACAAGTTGTTAATGCCTTTACCCGCAGCATCAATTGGATCAAGTAAAAATAGCGACACATCACCTAAGGTTTTCGAGCCCCACACTTCTCCGCCGGTGCTACGAATTTCCATTTCTGTTTGGTATGCCCATTCGCCGTAAGCCCAACCTAATACTGGTGTAATCACTAAATCTTGCATTGACGGCACTTCAGCAAACCCTTCAATACCGTATTCCCAATAAAATGTGCTCATAGTGAATGCGTATAAAAACGAATCCCACTGGCGGTAGCCTGACTTACGTGCAACTTGGTAATAAACACCACCAAAATACGGGTGCCCAATCCAGTTTAACCACCAAACGTCGCGGTCCCATGTTGGGCCTTCTTTTACATTGTCAGTCCACTTAGAAAATACGCCGTTTTCCTTATCCCATTTCGAGATATCTTCTGGCAACATTAAAATTAAGCCAGCAACACCAAAGCCATACCCCATCACAGATTTAGTTTGTGACCATAAGCGCTCTCGGTCTTGACCATAGTTGTTTGAAAATAAATTTATTTGATAAGGTGACTGATAAAAGTCATCGGGAATATCTTTTAGATTCCAATCGCTATTACTCGGTAAATTATAGGTTTTAACTTCAACCGACGTAATGTCATCTTTAAGCTGGGTATTTAACTGTTTTTGCTCTTCCTGGTTAGCAAAAAGAGGTTGAGTCATCACTGATGAAAACAGTGCTAACTTAATCATACGATTGAGCATTTTCATAGACTGTGTGTGCGTCCGTTCTTGGGTAAGCTGCAAAAAGGCGGCTATTTTAGCTGCTTTTGTAATTTAAGACACTTAATGTTAGCAAAAAATTGTAAACATCAATGCAAAAAGGCCACATTAGTGGCCTTTTTCGTCGTTTAGCTTATTTTATAGTTCAGCGTCATCCGCAGCTAAACTTTGCGTTTCACCTTCTTCAGGTTTAATTGTCGCTTGTAGTAATAACATTTCACGTAGTTTCTGCTCAATTTCATTGGCAATTTCCACATTCTCTTTTAAGAACTTAATAGAGTTTGCTTTACCTTGACCAATTTTGCTGCCTTTGTAGCTAAACCATGCACCCGCTTTATCAACTAGATTATGCTTAACACCTAAGTCAATTAGCTCGCCCTCTTTCGAGATACCTTGGCCATACATGATAATGAATTCAGCTTGTTTAAACGGCGGTGCAACTTTGTTCTTAACAATCTTAACGCGTGTTTCATTACCAACAATTTCATCGCCTTCTTTCACCGAACCGGTACGACGAATATCAATACGTACTGATGAATAGAATTTAAGTGCGTTACCACCTGTTGTAGTTTCTGGGTTACCAAACATAACACCAATTTTCATACGGATTTGGTTAATGAAAATACACAGTGTATTTGAGCGTTTGATATTCGCAGTTAATTTACGTAATGCTTGCGACATTAGACGAGCTTGAAGACCAACGTGAGTATCCCCCATATCACCTTCAATTTCCGCCTTCGGTGTTAGTGCAGCTACAGAGTCAACAATCACTACATCAACAGCACCTGAACGTACTAGCATATCGCAGATTTCTAACGCTTGCTCACCGGTATCTGGCTGAGAAACTAATAACTCGTCAACATTTACACCTAGCTTTTCAGCATAAACAGGGTCTAGTGCGTGTTCAGCATCAACGAAAGCACATGTTTTGCCTTCTTTTTGCGCTGCCGCAATTACCTGTAGTGTTAATGTTGTTTTACCTGAAGATTCTGGACCATAAATCTCAACGATACGACCTGTTGGTAAACCACCTATACCAAGTGCAATATCAATACCCAGTGAACCTGTTGAAATAGCTTCAACATCTAGCGCTTGGCTATCGCCTAATTTCATAATTGAGCCTTTACCAAATTGGCGTTCAATTTGTGATAGCGCAGCTGTTAGGGCTTTTTGTTTATTATCGTCCATTTGACTCTCCGAATCTGTGTTATGCAGCAAAGTATACTGTATAGATTACCAGTATCAAGTGTTTTTTATTAATTAATTAGCTCAATTGCTTTTTTCAATGAATATTCAATAACTTGAAATCTAACCTCGCTACGATTGCCTGCGAACAAACAGTGTTCAACTGATAGTTTATCCAGTACTTTTACCGCAATCCATACAGTACCAACTGGTTTATCTTTTGTGCCACCTCCTGGGCCTGCGATGCCAGAAACAGCAATAGCAACGTCGGCGTTAGTTGCATTTATTGCCCCATCTGCCATCTGCTCGATAGTTTCTTTACTTACTGCACCAAATTGTTCAAGTATTTCTTGCTTAACCCCAAGTAACTCGTGCTTAGCATCATTACTGTAAGTGACAAAACAACGATCAATATAAGCTGAACTTCCCGCAGTATCGGTTAACGCATAACTAATACCACCACCAGTACACGATTCAGCAGTAGTGATCCAAAGCTTTTTATTCGTTAAACTAGCACCTAACTTTGCCGCTAGCTCAGAAATATGAGCGGGTAATATCATTTTTACACCTTTTACATAACAACTATTAGTCAATTATGCCGTTAGATTTATATTCAGACCATACTATCAGCCAACAAACGCCAATGATGCAGCAATACTTAAAAATTAAGGCTGAACATCGGGATATATTAGTCTTCTATCGCATGGGTGACTTTTACGAACTGTTTTTTGATGATGCCAAACGTGCCGCAGAATTACTCGATATTTCGCAAACTCATCGCGGCAAAGCCGGAGGCGACCCTATTCCAATGGCGGGGGTGCCTTATCATGCAGTTGAAAACTACCTAGCGCGCCTAGTGCAAATGGGCGAATCTGTTGCCATATGTGAGCAAGTTGGCGATCCTGCCACCAGCAAAGGACCAGTAGAGCGCAAAGTCGTACGCATTATTACGCCGGGTACCATTTCTGATGAAGCCTTATTAAAAGAGCGTCAAGACAACTTGTTATGCGCAGTATCGCATAACGACAAAGGTGCATACGGCATTGCTTATTTGGATATCAACTCAGGTCGTTTTCGCATTTTACAAGTCGATACCGACGAAGCGCTGAATTCAAGCTTACAACGCATTTCACCCGCTGAACTACTCTACCCTGAAACCTTTGAAAATTTAGCGCTGATTGAACAGTGTAATGGCCTGCGTCGTCGCCCTATTTGGGAGTTCGATTTAGACAGCGCCAAAACATCGCTTAATAAGCAGTTTGGTACCAAAGATCTTGTTGGTTTTGGCGTTGAAAACGCACATTTAGCATTACAAGCTGCAGGCTGTTTAATGCAATATGTGAAAGACACTCAGCGCACTGCACTGCCGCACCTTAATGCGATTGGTCTGGAGCAAAATGAGCAAAATGTCATTCTGGATGCGGCAACCCGTAAAAATTTAGAACTGACCGTCAATTTATCGGGCGGGTTTGACAATACCTTGGCGCAAGTACTTGATAAAACAGCAACGCCTATGGGCTCTCGCTTGTTAAAGCGTCGCCTGCATAGCCCTATTCGCGACCAACAAGAGCTTAATAACCGCCTTGATGCACTCGGTGAAATCCACGACTTGGCAATTAACCATGAACTGCACGACACATTGAAACAAGTTGGCGATTTGGAGCGCATTATTGCGCGTTTAGCGCTGCGCTCAGCAAGACCACGTGATTTATCGCGTTTACGTTTAGCGCTGCAAACACTGCACCCTATTCACGATTTATTAAATGATGCGAATAGCACGCGCTTAAAACAAATCAAGCATGCCACACCGATTTTAACTGAACTTCAAGAGCTACTTGAACACGCTATTATCGACAACCCTCCGGTACTAATTCGCGATGGTGGTGTTATTGCCCCAGGCTATAACGCCGAACTCGACCAGTGGCGCAACCTTAGCAAAGGTGCAACCGATATTCTTGAGCAAATGGAAATTCGCGAACGCGAGCGCACAGGCATTGCAACCTTAAAAATTAGCTACAATAAAGTGCATGGCTATTACATTGAAGTCAGTAAGGCCAACGCTAACCTTGTACCGGCAGATTACGTACGCCGTCAAACACTGAAAAATAACGAACGCTATATTATTCCTGAACTGAAAGAGCACGAAGACAAGGTTCTTAACAGCCAATCAAATGCATTGGCACTTGAAAAGCGTCTGTATGAAGAATTGTTCGATATTATTTCGCCGCAAATTGATGTACTGCAAAAAATGGCTGCGGCGCTTAGTGAACTGGATGTCATTAATAATCTTGCTGAACGTGCTGAGTCTCTCGATTATGTTAGGCCCAACCTTAGCGAAGACAACTGCATCGATATTAAAGGCGGCCGTCATCCTGTGGTTGAGTTTGTTATGCAACAACCATTTATTGCCAACCCAACTTACCTCGATGATAAGCGCAAAATGTTAATTATTACTGGGCCAAATATGGGTGGTAAATCAACCTATATGCGTCAAACTGCGTTAATCGTCTTAATGGCACATATTGGTTGTTATATTCCAGCGCAATCTGCGAGCATAGGCATTACCGACCGTATTTTTACACGTATTGGCGCGAGCGATGACCTTGCATCAGGTCGCTCAACCTTTATGGTAGAAATGACTGAAACCGCCAACATTCTTAACAATGCTACCGAAAACTCTCTGGTATTAATGGATGAAATTGGCCGCGGTACCAGTACTTATGACGGTCTATCACTGGCGTGGGCAACAGCCGAATATTTAGCGAAGAATATCGCTGCTAAAACACTATTTGCAACCCACTACTTTGAACTAACTGAGCTTGTTGACCAGCTGGAAATTTTAGCCAATGTACACCTAGATGCAATTGAATACCAAGACACCATTGCGTTTAAACACACCGTATTAGATGGCGCAGCGAGTAAAAGCTTTGGCTTACAAGTAGCGGGCCTTGCAGGTGTGCCAAAAGCAGTAATCAACCGTGCAAAACAAAAGCTTTCATTGTTGGAGCAGCATCAAAGTGTCAGTGAAATGCCGCTTAACAACGCGGCAGATATGCAAATATCACAACAGGCAAGTTTATTTGATGCGCCTAACCCTGTGGTTGAAACCTTAGACACTATTGACCCGAACGATTTAACCCCGCGTCAAGCACTTGATTTAGTATTTAAACTGAAACAACTAGCAAAAAGTAACTAACTCGCGTCTGAGCAAGCTAATTTTTAGCTAACCTGAACGCGGGTTACTACCTTTAATTTAGAGCAGAGCTTGTCCTTTTTCTGACAAGCTCACTTTAACTCCGTGATAGAACTCTATTTCTTGGTGCAATAAACTGTCTTGCGTCGATATATTCAAATACTCTCGCATTTCTTCAATCTGACACCAAAAACTTAAATCCCCCATAAACGGGACTTCTTCCAAATCTTGATTCGCACCAAATAACTGCGCTAACGACAAAGTTTGTCCGTTTAAACAATCCAAAATCTGCCATTGTGTGCGGTTTAAACCGATATCATCAGGTTGCTCTTGTAAGAAGCGTTGAACCGAAGTTTTAAGATTAGGCCAGTGTTTGAAATCGAGTGTTAAACAGCCTTCTAACGCTGCTAAATCGGTTGTCAGTGCTTGCCACACCCTAGTTGCTAATTCAAAAAATGGCTCACTTGGACTAAAGCGGGTTTTATAATACTGTGCAACTTGGCTTGCCTCTAATTCCCGCGGAGGTAAATGATCAGATAATAACACCACGAACAGATTATGCGTGGTGTTAAATTTCGCCCGATACCACGCAATAAACTGTAAGCCAATCAAACTATCAAACAGCTCTGGCGTTAACCACAAGGTGACTTCATCGCTGTCTTCTATGGCATTTAATTTATCGTTACGCGCCTCAAACTTGGCCTGTACGTCTTTGAGCGGTAAACAAAAGTAGTCTGCTAAAAATGCGGCGCGATAATCACTCATCGCAGGCAGCGATACTTCAGCGCTAATAGGACCATGATGCAGCACATCTTGCCACGCAATAAATTGCCCCTGAATGCCAATGCGCTTTAAAAATAGGTTTGCACTGTCGCCATTAGTAATATGATACATAAACGAACCTCATCGACTGATAGTTGTTTGTTCTAATCCACTAAATAATATTCAACACTCGAAACCACGCGCACACGTTTAATATGTGGTGAGTTAGAGTCGCGGTCTGAAATACTAAACTGCCCTTGGCGCGCAGATTTAATTTTACCTAAGGTGGATTTTGAATCGGTGGCAAATTTTTCAGCAACTTCGCGTGCTTTTTCTGTTGCTTGTTGGATCATCTCCGGCTTGATGTCATTTAAACCAGTAAAAATGTACTGTACTTTAGCGTCGTAGCGATCGCTTGAGATGGCAATGCCTTGTTTTGCAAGTTGCGTCACTTTAGTTAATGCGTGGCGCACTTTTTCTGGCTCGTGGCTATAAACCGTAATGCTCGACATCACAAAATAGCGCATTTGGCCTTTTTCTAATTGCGCGTAAGGCTGCGCTAGTTTGTCTGCAACATTAGGCGGCGATACTGAAATTTCTTCGTCGCTAAAACCATGTAATGCTAAAAATGCACGTACTGCTTGGTTTTTAGCCTCTAGCTCATCGATCAATTTTGTTAAGTCGTTACCCGCAAGTGAGTAATTAATTGGCCAAATAACGGTGTTTGCCATCACTTCTTTTTCTGCCAATCCTTTTACCGCCACACTGCGATCAAGGGTTTTAAACTCTACGATGCCTTGTTTTAACAACAAGCTGGCAATAATAATTGCCAGCGCAAAGATAATCGTACTGGTTAGCGATTGTTTATTCATGGTTATCTACCCTATGTTTATCCTTGCCAAAGTATTCCGGCGTTTGCGTTGACAGTACTTTCAGCGGCTGCGATGACGTTACCTTAACACCATGTGGTGTATTTTCATCAATCTTTACAAAATCGCCTTTTTTAATTGTGAAGGTTTTATCACCAAGCTGCATTTGCCCTTCACCGTCGACAATGTAAACCATTTCACTGTGCTCTTTATGAATATGCAGTGGTACTGACTTTTTAACATAGATCAGAAATTGGCTTGCATCTTGGTTGCTAGTTAACGGCACAACTTTTACGTTGTCTAAATCACTTGGTGCAACCATTTGCTCAAGATTGATAGGTGCTGCGCTAATAGCAGCGCTCAGCAGCAGTAGAGTCATATTTATTAGTCCATATTTATGCCCTGTTGAGCATAACAATACCCTGTTTTATATCAAGTATCTAACAACATTATTGCTTTATACTTGTAAATGAATTTTATAAGATAGCAACAACTCAACTGTGGTGAAACGCTATGACGGTAAAAAGGATAAGTCAATTTTTCAACCCTAAATCAGTGGCAGTTATTGGTGCGTCAAACCGTACCAATCGCGCGGGTTACGTGGTGATGCGCAACTTGTTGCAAGGCGGTTTTAATGGCCCGATTATGCCAGTAACGCCAAAATATAAGGCAGTTCATGGCGTGCTTGCTTACCCTACAATAGACGCCCTGCCACAAGTACCCGATTTAGCCGTTATTTGCACCAGTAAAGACCGTTGCTGCCAAATCGTTGAACAGCTCGGTAACAAAGACTGCAAAAATGCCGTCATTATCGCATCGGGCATTGATAAAGATTTAAAGCACGCACTTATCGAAACCGCACGCAAAGCTAATGTAAATATACTCGGGCCAAATAGCCTTGGATTATTAATCCCGCGTATCGGACTTAACGCAAGTTTCTCCCATATGGTCGCTAAGCCCGGAAAAATAGCTTTCGTGTCGCAATCTGCCGCAGTTTGCTCAACAATTCTCGACTGGGCACAAACAAAAGACATTGGCTTTTCATATTTTGTCTCGGTGGGCGATTGTGGCGATATTGATTTTGACGAATTGGTCGATTTTTTAGGGCGTGATGCCAACACCCAAGCAATCTTGCTGTATATCGACAATATTGAACATACCCGTCAATTTATTTCCGCTGCGCGAGCTGCTGCGTTCAGTAAACCCGTCATCGCAATAAAAACGGGAAAAACCGCCGCTGGCGCAGATGCTGCTATGGCGCACACCAGTGGCAACCAAGGTTCCGATGCGGTGTATGATGCAATGTTTCAGCGTGCCGGTATGCTGCGCGTAAATGACTTACGCGAGCTATTTGCCGCAACACAAACCTTGGCACTGCACCCTAAACTATTAAAACAAGAAGCCCTGACCATTTTAACCAATGGTGGCGGACCAGGTGTAATGTCTGTAGACACCTTGATCCAAAGTTCGGGCAAACTTGCTGAACTTTCAAAAGAAACCATTACTAAATTAAATCAGGTATTGCCTCAGCACACCTCGTTCGCCAACCCTGTTGATATTTACGGCGATTCTGATCCGTGGCGCTATCAAAAGGCGGTCGAAATTCTAGTGCAAGCACCTGAGGTTGATAATTTACTCATTTTACATAGCCCATCGGCATTAGCTCCTAGCGAAGAGTTTGCTAAGATTATTGCAGAAACGGTAAACAAAGTGCCGAAAATGCAGCGTCCGTATGTAATGACCAACTTTATGGGTGAAACGGCAGCTTATGAAGCGCGTAAAGTTTGCCAATCAGCGGGCATTCCCACTTACCGCACACCCGAAGGTGCAGTAGCGGCTTACATGCACTTAATTCAGTATCGCCGTAACCAAAAGCACTTAACGCAAACACCAGAATCCCTATTAGATTCAGACAATATTCACACTGAACAAGCTGGCAAACTAATAAGCGGCTACTTGCAAGAGAAGCGTCACTACCTACCGACTCATGATGCAGCAGCACTGCTTGAGTGTTATCAAATTAACTGCATTGCAACTGAGCATGCTTTTACACCTAGCGAAGCGCGCGAGCTAGCCGAGAGCATTGGCTTTCCGGTTGCGCTTAAATTAGTAAGCCCTAACATTCCATCTAAGTCTGATGTTGGTGGTGTCGTATTAAACTTAAACGATGGCGTTGAAGTAGAGCAAACAGCATTTAATATGCTACTGCGAATTAATGAAACTTACCCAGATGCCAAAATTGATGGTTTTGCGCTACAAAAAATGGCAACCCGTGCTGGCGGACAAGAACTGCGCATAGCAGTTAAAACAGATGCTAATTTTGGCCCGGTTATTTTACTCGGCGAAGCTGGTACCGCACTTAACTTTGACCTAGCAGCGGTTGCTCTGCCACCGCTTAACATGAATCTAGCAAAGTACTTAATTGCCGCAGCAAGCGATAAAGGGTTTATCAAAGAAAAGCATTTACCAACCAAAATCGACAAGTACACTCTGTGCGCTATGCTTACTCGCGTATCACAAATGGTGGTTGAAAATCCCGATATCAAATCACTTGAGCTTAACCCAGTACTGGCTTTACAAGGTAAATTCTTAGTACTTGATGCGGCTATTGAACTAGAAAAATACCAAGCATCAAGTCGCGCAAAACGCTTAGCAATTAAACCTTATCCAAAAGAGCTTGAGCAAAATATTACCCTTAAAGATGGTTCACCTGCGATATTAAGACCAATTCGTCCAGAAGATGAAGAAGCGCATCGAGAGTTTGATAATCAGCTAACCAAAGAAGACAGATACAAACGTTTCTTTGGTGAAATGCCACAGTTTAGTCATGAGCAATTAGCTAAAATGACGCAAATTGATTACGACCGCGAAATGGCATTTATCGTTACGCAAAGACGCGACGATAAATGGCAAACACTTGGTGTGTCGCGTGTGTTAATGGACCCAGATAACCTTGTTGCCGAGTTTGCCGTAGTTGTGCGCTCCGACCTAAAAGGGCTTGGGCTTGGTCGTATTCTAATGCAGTCAGTGATTGACCATTGTAAACGCCAAAATGTGCAAAAAATTGAAGGCCTTACTTTACCTGAAAACGGTGGCATGATTGGCCTGTCGGAAAAACTAGGTTTTAAAGTCACGCGTGATTTCGAAGAAGGTACGGTTATTATGACAATGCCACTTAACTAAGAGGTCGATGTGAATCAATTACGACTGAGTATTGCACAAGTTCTGGAAAGTTCTGGCGAAGGACTAAAACTTGGTAGGTTTATCGATGCGCTGTTGATAATTCTGATTATCGGCAATGTCGTTGCGATTGTACTTGAGTCGGTTGAAGAAGTCGCTGTCAGCTACAAGCACCTTTTTTTAGCAATTGAAATCTTCTCTGTCGCGATTTTTACTATTGAATACCTGCTGCGCTTATGGGTTTGTGTTGATAAAGAACATTATCGCGATTTGCCTATTCCCAACTGGCGAAAACGCATTCGTTATTTGCGCTCTCCTTTAGCGATTATTGATTTAATGGCGATTTTGCCAACATATTTAATGCTGTTCGTCAGCTTTGATTTGCGTTTCTTACGTGTATTTAGACTATTACGTGTTTTTAAGCTGACTCGCTATTCCCGTGCAATGCAATTATTGTTGCAAAGTATTCGAGAAGAAAAAGGCCCATTACTTGCCGCATTTTTTATTATGAGTGTGGCGCTTATCACCGCATCGTGCGGTATCTACTTAATTGAACATGACGAACAACCGGATAAGTTTGGCTCTATTCCCGATGCCATGTGGTGGGCAATGGCAACACTCACCACGGTTGGCTATGGTGATGTTGTGCCAATTACTCCGCTTGGCCGCTTTTTTGGCGGGGTAATAACCGTGCTAAGTATGGGTATGGTGGCAATCCCAACCGGCTTGCTGGCATCGAGCTTTTCAGATCAATTAAGACGCCGTAGGGTGCAATTTGCGCAGTTCGTGGCATTATGCTCGCGCGATGGTGATATTTGTGAAAAAGACCAAATACAAATTGAAGAAATGCGTCTTGAACTAGGCTTAAGTAAAAAAGAAGCTGAGCGTGCCATTAAGCGTAAAATGAATGAAATAAAACACATTAATTATTGTGCTAACTGTGGTCATAAAATCCCTTAGCATTTAACGCTTAAGCAATGACTTAACTTGTGACGCATCAAGCGGTGAGTAAAAGTAATAACCTTGCACATACTCACATCCTTCTGCTTGCAAGAACAACAGCTGCTCCTTGCTTTCAACTCCTTCAGCAATACACACTTTACCCAAACTTTTTGCAAGCGCTAAGGTTGAGCGAATAATTGCTTCGTCGTCTGCTTCATCGCCAATATTTCGAACAAAGCCACCATCAATTTTAATCACATCCACCGGAAAACGTTTTAAGTAAGCCAGCGATGAGTAGCCAGTGCCAAAATCATCAAGATAAATGCGGCAACCTGCACTTTTTAGCTTATCCATAGCCGCTTTTGCACTATCAAAATCAGCCATAAGTACAGATTCGGTAATCTCAAGTGCCACCATATGACACGGCACTTCATACGTGTTGCACAATGCTATAATTTGCTCTGCCAGATCAAGGTGATGGAAGTCTTTCGCCGATAGGTTAATCGATACATAAAAGTCGTTATCGATCTCGCACCAGCGTTGCATGTCTTGTACTGCGCGCGTTAACGATGCCATTGTCATTTCAGTAATGAGACCGGTATTTTCGGCAATGGCGATAAAACGCGATGGACTAATTGCCTCACCATTGTGCTGCCAGCGCATTAAGGTTTCAAAGCCAACCACCTTGCCTGTATTAACATCAATAATCGGCTGATACTGATTCGACAGTTCATTTTCACTATGCGCTTGCTTAAGCCTTGACTCTAAACGAAGCAATCGCTGTACTTTTTTATTCATTTCTTGTTGGAAAAACAAAAAGCACTCGCCACCGCGTTTTTTAGCGTGATACATCGCAATATCGGCAGCTTTAATCAAATTAATAGCGGTTGTTTCATCATCTGGAAATATGGCAACACCAATGCTGGCAGTAATTCTCACGGTTTCACCCGCCAGTGCAAATGGCTCTTTTAGCGCCGCAATTAAGCGCTGACACAAGGCTACAACGTCTTCTTTACTATTAATATTCTCAAGCAATACAGTAAATTCATCGCTATTTAATCGCGCCGCGGTCGCCTTGCCGTCAATGACCTGTTTAATGCGTTCGGCTATTTCCACCAATAATTTGTCACCATCATGATGACCAAATGAGTCATTCACTTTCTTAAACTGGTCAAGATCGATAAATAACACAGTCAGTAGCTGCTCACTGTTTTTATTAAGACTAATGGCATGAGCCACTCGATCAATAAACAAACTGCGATTAGGTAATTTGGTTAGTTTGTCGTAATTTGCCAGTAAATACAGCGCTTGCTCAGCTTCTTTTTGACTACTGATATCGGTGATCACCACAATATAGTTATCAACCTCACCGTTTTCAGCCGCAATTGCTGTGGCTTTTATCAAGCAATTGTATTTTGTGCCATTAGGGCTGGTGATGGTTTCTTCCGATTGATAATGTTCACCCACGTTTAGCTTACCAAGCGCTCTCAAATAATAAGTGCGCCTTTTGGCACTTAGGCCAAGTGATAGCTTGCGTGCTGAGTCATGTTTAAGGTCAAAATGATGGCTTTCGCGCAATGCTTTATTTATCGCAAGAATATTAAACTCGCGGTCCATCACAAATACCCAATCGCGAGTATGCTCAAATGCGGCGCTAAATAAACGGGCACTGTTTTCAAAGTCACGCTCACGCGTAAAGTTGGTGTAGGTGCCCGACACGCGCTGCGGCACATCTTCATCCCACTCAATAACGCGACCTACATCTTTATACCAACGCCAATGGCCTTGGCTATGGCGTACACGGTAAGCAAGTTCAAATTCGCCTTTATCTGTGCTGACAAACTCTAACCATTCAATGCGATAACGGGCTCTATCATCGGGATGAATTTTTGCTAAGTACTCATCCAGTGATACTTCGCTTTTATCAAACCCCAATTCATCAACTAAACGTGGCTGATAACTATGACCAAGGCCACTTTGCCATTCCCACACCCCAGATTGGCTGCTTTGTAGCGCCATTTTTAAACGCGTGGCATTTTCGCTGCTTTGTTTGTGCGCAGCTAACAAGCGCGTTTGATAGCGATGACGACGCAACATCCACACCGACACAATACTTGCCAGTAATATAAAGTAAATGGCGAATGCCGCGGGCGAGCGCCAAGGTGGATAATTTACCTGAATCGTAAAACTCTTAAAGTCGGTATAGCTGCCGTTTAACGGGTCTCTGGCACGTACGTAAAAAGTGTGTTTTCCCGGTGAAATTCGTGCAAACGCAACTTTATTATTACTCGTTCTAACTAATGCAGAATCATCTAAACGGTATTCATATTCAACGCGTTCCTGATACTTAAATAACATCGCAGAAAAGCCAATTTCTAAACCAATATCGTCATAATCAAGCTCAAGTAAGTTTTGCTGAATAATCGACTCAGCTTCAAGTTTGCGCGACATTAGGGTAATTGAGGTAATATTCACCCGCTCTGATATGTGTTCATTAGCGTCATTGCGCTCGGGGAAAAAGCTGGTCACCCCTTTAATTGAACCAAATACAATGCGGCCATCGGAGTAAGTTATTTTTGCGGCCGAGTTAAACTCATTAACGGCAATACCATCATCCACTGTGAACTGCCTAAAGTGTTGGGTATTTGGGTCAAAGCGCCAAATACCACTGTGGCTCGCCATCCAGATCATGCCTCGCTGATCTTTGGTTAGGCTATAAAACAATGAGCCGCGGGTATCAACCCTGTCTTCGATTTTGTATTTTTCTTCAAATGTGGTGCTATCTAAACCGACTAACCCGTAGCCATAATAAGACAACCAAAGAATGCCGTTGTTATCGATTACATAAGACGCAAGCGACAAATACTCCACCTCATCGGGGACTGGCGCGGTATAACGATACTCTACGGTGTTGTCCGGCATCAGTTGATATAACGTTTTATTGTGATAAAACAGTGGTAACTTGCTGTCATCTAGCGGTGGTAAAAAATACCCCGCAAACGTATCACCAATCACTTTTACGTCGGGGTGAATTTGCGTTAGTTCCTCTGTGACTACATTGTATTTAAAGTAGCCATAGCGAAAGCTCTTAAAATACATATCACCTGCGTCGTTAAAATGTCCTATCACAATCTGCTTGCTAAACATGTCTTTGTACTTGTCAAAAGGCATTTCAACAGCTGAAATTGTTAACGTTTCCAAGTCAAAGGTAAATAATCCTCGCGTGCTTACCAGCCATAACTTGCCGTTAAAGCTAAACATTTTATATACGTGGAATTCATGGTTTAAGCGGTCAGCTAAGTAACCTTCTAAATAGGTTTGGCTTTGGTAAGAATAGGGATTGAAACGCGTAATACCGTCACTAGTTGCTAACCAAATGTCTTTATTATGCTCAACAATGCTCCAAATATTGTTATGGGATAAACCACCATACAAGGTATCGCGGTTATAGTTTTGAAATGAGTAATTATTATTCGAGACAAAATACGCACCGTCGGTTTTACTGGCAAGCCACATTGAACCGTCATCGGAAAGCAGCATATCAACAATGCTATTGTCGCTTAACTTAAAATCGGAATTATCGAGTTCTGTGCTTTTAATTAGCTGATCATCATCGGCAAAGTAATTATAAACACCTTCATTGGTAGCAAGCTTTAGTCCTGATTTAAACGGCATGATTTTCCATATGTTTAAATCTGAAATACGCAGTTCGCTACTCAGTTTATCTATTTCACCAGCTACCAAGCGCTCGATATGATCAAGTTCAACCGTGTGCAAACCTTGCACGGTGCCAAGCCAAAGCTGAGAACCCGAGATATGAAATGACTTTGTATTGTATTGATCGTGATGCGCTGCGGGTTCATTTAAAAATTCTAGTTTAACGATTTTTTCAGTGCGCGTATCCATCACAAAAGCACCTTCCGATGTGCCTATGATTAAAAAATGTTTGTAATATTTAAGCGCTCTAACATACGCGTATTTAAAGTCTCCTGGGATTTTAAACACACTTTTCACTTCACCGGTTTCACTGTTTAACAACGCTAAGTCATGAACACGCCCCAACCAGTAAAAATTAGGTTGATGGGTTTCTAACATCACGACTGGAGAGTGAGTTCGGTCATTTTTAAAATCAAGCACGCGCTCTAGTTGATAGGTATCGGTTTTATATCGATACAAGCCAGAATAAGTAGTGGAAATCCAAATATCGTTTTGTTTATCTTCGTATAGGAAATCAATCGATTTATCGCGCAGTTGCCCTTCGGCACCTGTCATAGTAGATAGTTGATAACCATCGTAACGGTTTACGCCTGCTTCAGTTCCAACCCATAAGTAACCATTCTTATCAACTAATAAACCTGTTACATAAGACTGCGCTAATCCTTCATTTGGCGAGAATCGACGTACGTTTGCCTTACTGTTTGCCAGCGCATTTATTGATACAGCACACAACAAAATCGCCAGTACGCAGTATCGCCAAATCATTATGCACAATCCTTATTGGCTAACATACAGACGATTTGACGCCCTTGATTTTGATAAGCGCTAAAAAACGGAGCCAACTCAGCTGGCGCAGCATGTTCGGTAAATCCGCAGCTTTGATACCAGCTAACTAAATGATTGTACGCAAACGTGAAAAATGGTTTTCGATAATCCAAAGCGATTGTTTTAATTAATCTTGATGCCAGTTTTTGACCGCGAAAGCATGGTGCTGTAAATACGCCAGATAATAAAAACTGTCCGTCTTTTAAGCTTAATTTTGCAGCTGCCACAATTTGATTTTCAGCTTTGATAACCCACACCCTATCATGACTTTTAGCACGCCCTCTTACCTTAAAGTTTTGGTAAAACTTATTAACCAAAGGATACATAACTGGGTCCAATTGCTGGCACGTAAATGAACTCACATCATTGTCGCTAAATAGCGTTCAAAACGTTGTTTTAGTTCACCTTGCTCTGATTGTGGACGCTGTAAAATAGATGAATAGATTTGATCGCGCGTTGCTTTGCCACGCTTTACTTTAAACGCCCAAAACGACGCCTCGTAATCGAGTTGAATTAAATACTTTTCTTGACGAGGTAAGTTACACAAATTGAAAGACATGTTCTTTTAATACAGCTAATAAAATATTATGTTATTGTAGCAATGTACCATATAAGTTTGACCAATCAACACTAAAATGAACGCTGCGTTACGTCATAAAATGATAAAAAACTCGATAACTAAAAGCTGCAAGCATGCTTGTACCATGCTTTGTGCCTTGTTGTTTTTGAGTAAGATGGCGTGGGCAAATGCCCCTATAAAGCAAACGCTCGTGTTTAATAAACCGTTAGATACACACGTTTCTCGCTTATTAATCAAACGTCTAACACCTGCTTATAAAGCAATTGGTGTCGATATAAGCATTATTGAATTTGATCACAAAAGCTCACTTGCAGCGGCTAACCTCGGAGAACTTGATGGCCAGATTGGTCGTGTGATTGGTATTTCTAAGGAATACCCAAACCTAATTGCGAGTAATACTCCGTTAATGTATTTGAATCTGGTACTGCTTACCAACAAGGGACAATGCGAGAATTGTCGCATTCAGCAGTTGAGTACAATTAGTCACAATCCAAGCTACCCGTTTGCACAAAAATTTATTGCTCAAGAAAAATTTAAAGGTGAGGTAATAAGTAATAATAACCTTGCTAGTCAGCTGCATATGCTGCGCGACCGCACAATTGATGGCATTTTAGTACTTGAGTATTTGCTAACGCATCACATTGATGATGCCACCCTAGCCCATTTTGATAAACGCATTGTTTCGCAAAAGCCTATCCATCATTACCTGCACAAACAACATAAAGCAATTTTGGCACAATTAGATCTACAGTTAATGCAAAGTGCTGAAGCTACCCTTGAGCATAAAACCCCTAAATAAGTGAATCTAGATTAGATAAGGCGAGATTAGACAGACCTAAAAGTCGAGTTTTGTTTGCTCTGTATCCAGCTCTGGTGAGATTTGCTGTTGAGCCATTTTTTGGCGAATGCGCTTTTCACGTTGTGCGCAAAGCTTAATCACATGTTTTTTTTGCGCGTTCGTTAATTGGTTCCAATGAAAGCGCTCTTCTCGCGAACGAAAACACCCTAAGCAATAACCTCGGTTATTAGCCTGACACACCCCTTTGCACGGACTGGGTATTTCAAATATCTCTATTTGCTCAATAATTGGTTTTTGCTCAGCCATTCACTCACAGTGGCTTGCTTGCAAAACAGGCAAACCTAGGTCTTTTTTTACGCACTCATATTTACAGTTTAACCATTTTTTGCACAAAAAAAACCAGAGTATTACTCTGGTTTCTTAAAACTATAATTTACTTAGGCTTGCTGGTTACTTTTGATTAAATACCGGCTTCGCGTAAATTTGCTTAATAAATTCATGTAATTCCGGAGCAACCCCTTCAAAGCGGCTGTGGTAAACACGCTTCGCATCGTCACAAATTTCATGTTCTGCAGATTCTGCCGCCAAATAATTATTGGGGTGCAAGAAGTAGTTTTTGTGAATGTAGTTATCAATGGTTTCAGCAAGTTGATCTGGGGTATCGCAATCGCTGGTAATTGGCTCGCCAAACGATAAATGCACATGCCCTTTATTCGTAGCAAACCCTTCAATAATACTGGCAATATCTTCACCTTGCGCTTTTTTGTATTCGCCAAAGGTCGCTTTATGATACTGCTCTTTTGCCTTCGCTTTTTCGCATGGTTCAAATTCGTATGAAATCGCAACCGGTACAACATTGATCGATTTTACATAGTCTGCAAAGTCCATTTTTAGTTTGCGACCATGTAGCTGCAACATTTTAATCAGTGCAGGATCGGTAACATCATTACCATCTTTCGCTCGTCCTTCTTTTTGTGCAATCCATACTGAATTACCGCTATCAAGCGAATCATAAATATAATGCGAAAGTGTCGTAAGCGTTCTCAGCATCTCTTTTGGCGATTTAACAGAACGTTTAACAATAAAGCTCTTATTTAAACGCATTAACTCGGTCATGTATGGCACTTGCAACAGGTTGTCACCAATCGCAATGCGCACGGTTTTCATATTATTTTGAAATAGACCGTAGTTTACAAAAGCAGGATCAAGCGCAATATCACGGTGGTTTGAGATAAACAGGTACGCTTTGTTTTTATCAAGCTTATCTAATCCTGAGAAAGTAACTTTGCTGGTTGTGCGCTTAACTAAAATATCAAGATAACGTGAAACGGCCTGCTGAACTTCATCAACCGTTTTAAATTTACCGTATTTGTTACGTAATTTTGATTTAACTAAATAGTTGCCAAGAAATGGAATAGCACGCAACCACGATGGTAAGTTGTGCTCTGCAATTACCGAGATAAATGCATCATCATTTAACAGACGCTCAACAGACGCGGCTACTTCTTCATCATTATATGGGCGAATATCTGCAAATTTATCGTTTGAATTAGTCATAACTTGGTTTACTGCATCACAAAAAGGTCGGATATTTTACCTGTCATTATTCTGTTTGGCTAAATTTAACATCTCTTACCAGTTAAGAGTAAATTAAATGGTTATCAAACCGCAACGGTTGTAACTGAAAAATAGGCATATTTTTACTATCGTTAATTACTTGTCCTTTGCCGTTTGTGACAATAAATTCATTTTGCGCACTCGCTACACCCGCACAATCGGCGAAACGTTCATGACGAATAAACTGATGATTATCCAATTGCCAATACGCCACAATAGCACCCCGAGGAGAGGTAACTGCAATACGATTATCACTGTCAGCAATTGCAATACTGGCAACGTATTGCTCGAAGTTTTGCCAAAACTTTGGCTCCGCCTGCAATGGCTGAAGTTCGCGACCTAGTTTATGGCTAAATACCAAAGGATGCGCATCGCGATAATTTCCCTGATATTGCGCTCCAACAATCACTTCGCCACTGTTTGCTACCGCTAGATGACGTAAACTTAACTGAAAATGCGGAGGAGTGACAGATTCAACTAACTTGCCAGTGTCGAGGTGAATGTAGCTTAAATTTGGTGCCATACTCGCTAGATTTAATTTTTCACGACCTTTATCTGGATGTGTTTTAATGCCCCCATTGGCAACCACAATATGTTCACCATCGGGCATTAACGCGCATTGATGCGGCCCAATACCGCCACTTGGTGCACGCTTTTCCACGGCAAAATTGTGAGTATTGCGCACAACTAAGTAACCACCAGCACTTTCAATATGATTTTCTGTGGTGATCAGTTGCTTGCGTTTGCTATCAAACACACCATGACCATAAAAATGAAAACCTTGCTCTGCATTGATGATTTTCTCTAGCTGGTTTTGTTCTAAGTTCACCACAAACAGCTTGGTAAACGGGCGGCGTGAAAACGCCACAACCCGTTCACTATCAAGCATTAATAAATCATGGCCGCGATTATCAATTTTAACCTGGTTTAATAAATTCCCTGCTTTATCAAATGCCACCACAAAATGTTCACCCTGGTGGTTGGTTGCCGCACTAACAAAACGACGTTGCGCTTTGCTTGAACACGCAACTAAGTTAGCGCCGAGTGATAAACTTAAACCACATAACGCTAAACTTTTGATAAACGCTCTACGCTCCATGATTAATCACCGTCATTCGAATTAAAGTTAGGATTAAGGCCTGTAAGCTGAATAAAATCGGTAGAGAGGTAAGTTCTTAATTCGTCTATTTTTGTGATAAGTGGCGACAGTTTATTGCGGCTGTCTTGTATTGTTACCGCTTGCGATAGCGGTTTTTCAATATCATTTAGCAAGACATCAATTTCGTCGAAGTAATTTAGAATAGTGTCATTCACTTGTGTATTTTCATGAATATCCACTAAGTACTCGTCAAAGCCATAACCATTACCCGCAAGGTAGGCCTGTTTCAGCCCTGCAAAATTGGTTTTAATGTTTTCAAGCGACGATAAGCTAATGTAACTTTCCGCTTTTTCTGGGTAACCTGGGATCAGCGTGCCTTTAACATTATTGAGCTTGTTATCTTTAATCACTTCAATTAGCTCAAACCAATTAGTAATAAAATCTTCAAGCACCGCTTGTTTCGTGTTGTACTCGCCACTGCCATTTTTAAAATCAAGGACAAAACCAATCTTCTCGTGTTGCCATAATGCTAAAATTTCAGTTGCGACTGTTTTCACATTAGCGGCAATTGCCATTACCGCGAGGCAACGATCTTGTTTATTGCTTGCACTTAGTAACGATGCATCTTGTGCTTGATTAAAAATTAATAACTCGAGCGCTGGTAATCCTTGAGCACCATCTTGTAGGCTAGCAACGGCGTTCTCATCTATCACTTGAGCCGCAAGTAATGACGCAACACCGCGCTGAACGGCATTGTTGTTATCAGGCCAAAATTGTAAGCGATAATGGCGAAATTCTTCAGACTCAGGCCCCATTTTTACCGCTTTCGCAAATTGCCATGCCTTGCTTAATGCTAACCATGCATTTTTTAATTCTGTTAGCTCGCTTTCGCTTGGCGCCTGATAAGCACAAAACATAATGCTCGCCGCATCTAGTTTATCCGCTTCATCCATCAGTGTTTGGTATGCTGGCAAAATATAATTATCAGCTTGCGCTGATAATAATTTTGTCATGGCTTCATCTTTCGTTAGTTTAACCACAGGTGGCGTAATGGGTGGTTTTTCGCTGTTGGTATCGCTGCCACCACCACATGCACTTAGTAACGCAGCCGTCACAAGCAAAGAAAGTGCTTTAAGTTTCATCGTATTTGCCCTTAAATTTGTTTTAGAAAATAAATCAATGCGTCACGCTGCTGTTGGTCAAACGCTACAAACGCGCTTTTTGATTGCTCGGCTTCGCCGCCATGCCACAAAATCGCTTCAGCCACTGTTTTCGCGCGGCCATCATGTAAAAATGCCTGATAGCCTTGTACGTTTTCTTGTAATCCTAGCCCCCAAAGTGGTGGCGTACGCCACTCTCGACCATTGGCTAATCCTTCTGCTTTACCATCAGCCAGTGCTTCGCCCATATCGTGTAACGCCAAATTGGTGTAAGGCCAGATAGTTTGATTTGCCAACTCTTTAAGCGGATAGTCGCTTGCCGTGGTATAACTTGGGGTGTGACAACTATGACAATTCGCTTGATAAAAAAGTGCTCTGCCCTGTTGTGCTTTTTCTGAAGTGAGCTTTCGGGTCGGTTGCACCGCAATGTGCGCTCCCATAAACACCGTTAACTTATGCAGCTTTTCGGGTATTTCTAGCGTGCGGTCGTGACCGCCCATTGCTGATGCAAGTTGACAAAGTGGTTGTGATGGCGTGCAAGTATCGTGTGTGAAAAACGGATTGGTTATGCCGATATCATTAACAAATGCCGCTGCCGTTTGTGATGCTAAACTTGGTTGACTCGCTTTAAAGCCAAAACGTCCAATAACCTGTTCCTTAGTCTTAGCACTCATCACACGATTATACTTAGCCGAAATACCATCGTTGTTTTTATCCGCAATATCTTCTTGCGCAATAAGATCGTGTTCACGAATCGCGTCCAACAACCCCATTCCGTAAAGTGCTGGCGCATAGCGTGGCGATAACACCGTATTAGGCTGCAATTCACCATAGGCTAAATCAACCAATTGATAATGTGGCTTGCTTAAAGTGTAAGGCGTGCCATCCGCATATTGACCCGATATGGTTTCGTAACGAATGGTTACTTTGCCTTCCGCAGAAAGTGATTCAGGTTTTGCTAGTTTAATCGCAAATGGCTGAAATTGACCGCCATAGTGTTTATCAACCGCATCACCATCATCCCCCTTGCCTAAACGAAAAAGCAATGCCATTGGCGAATGCGTGCCTTCCCCAACAAGCTTTCCTCGACCACCACGAATATGACATGCTTTACATGAACGCGCGTTGTAAAGCGGGCCTAAACCATCACGGTCTTGAGTTGCAGCAGGTGCTGCGACCCAAGGATCACGAAAGAATGAAAAGCCATCCCAAAAATCAAGCTGTCTATCTAAATCGAGATTTTCTGAGGGATGAATAAAAGTACGTGTATTAAGTCGCTTTAAGGTTGTTGCGCCACCAGGGCGCAACTCGCTATGTGAAAATTCAGGTACAGCTTGATCTTTACAACCAATTAGCAAAGCGCCAAAAGTACACGCAGTTAAAAGACTTCGTTTAATCATAGTGAATTTAAAAACGCCAATAATTGTGAGCGCTCAGTTTTGGACATTGCGAGGTAGGCTTGCTTAGCTTTTTCTGCCTCACCGCCATGCCATAAAATGGCTTCGCTGATGGTGCGTGCTCGACCATCATGCAAATAAGTAGCGCGCGCATTTACTTGCTGAACCAAGCCTAATCCCCAAAGCGGTGTTGTACGCCACTCAGTGCCAGATGCTTGCCCCTCGGGACGGTTATCTGCAAGACCTTCACAGCGCTTCACATAAATGCAATTTTCACCAACCTGACAGCTACCGCCTTGTGCGTTTTCTAATTTAATAGGCGCGCATTCGCCACCCATATCATGTAGTAACAAGTCGCTGTAAGGATAAATAACTTGCTCGCTAAGTGCAGCAATCGGCGTACTTTCGCCAGTAAAGCCAAGAATGTCGACATCACCTAACAAGCTAGCCGGTGCTTCACCAGTTTTATGACGTGGTACATGGCAGCCATTGCAGTTCGCGTCGAAAAATAACGCACGGCCATGCTTGACATCGTCTTGCCAAGTACTGGTTTGCACGTCAAACCCTCGCCTTGCTGGCACAGCTAATAGACGGTTATAAAATTCAACTTGTGCGAGATCTAAATCACTTAAATCAAGACCATTGGCTTCACTGTTTTGCTCTAATGCCGCTTGTTCATTACACGCAACTTGATTTTCGGTGCACGGCTCTGCTTGGTTAATACGATTAGTCACGCCCATATCACCGCGATAAGCCCCCGCTATTTGCTGTAACACGGATGCAGTGCCAAGTTTATAGCCAAAACGTGCTAATTTAGTTTGCTCTGAAATAGGCTCTGTTACATACACAGCACGGCCAGAAATACCATCATTATCAACATCATCGGGGTCAGCGTAGCTGGTAATGTACTGTTCTGGAATTGCATGCAGTAGACCTGAGCCAAAAATCGCAGGTGAAACACGGGCAGAGAACCTTACCGTGTCGTTAAATGGGCCGTAAGATAAATCGGTTACTTTATAAATGGGTTTGCGCAACTCGTATTCTTCGCCATCGGCAAATTTACCCGTTATGTTTTCATACTCAACAAATGCGTAGGCTTCGCCATATGCCAAACCTTCATCTAACGCGCCGTTAAATTTAGGTAATGCGCCTGTCGGGTGTCCGGCAACCGTGCCAAATGTTTGTAATTGGTCGCCATACACCGCATCGGGTTGACCATTCTCATCACTAATACGTAGGAACATACTAGTCATTGCACGCTGCGGTGAGCTTGGCACTTCGCCACGGCCATCTTTAATATGACACCCTTGGCAAGTTGGGTTATTAAAAACTGGGCCTAACCCTTTGTGTGTGCCTCTAAACAAGTGATCGCCCGATTTAAATACCGCGTCTAATGCAAAATCACTGCGAATTGCTGGTGCCGATTGGCTGAATGCGTCTTCATTTTGAACATCGGTTGTTACTGCGCCACCCGCTAAGTGCTCGTTGGTGTCAGGCGTACTGCTACTAAGCGGCGCTAAGCCATCATTTGGCTGCCCCGGCAGTGTGACAACAGGCGGTTGAGGTTCGCTAGGCTTTGCTTCTGGTGATTGCGATGAGCCACCACAACCCAAAGCACTTAACATAAAACTAGTTAGTAAAAGATGTCGCTTCATAAATGCCCCTAGAAACGAAAAAAGCGCTGCAAAATAGCAGCGCCAATAATAGTGTTAGCCTAATTAGCTACCAAACTCGTCAGTATCTTGCTCAAGATCACCCGTGGTTACTTCTAACGCTTCAATTGCTTGTTTAATCACTTGTGTTTGTGATTTAAGCGCTTCGATTGTGTGCGTCACAGGTTGCTTTAAGTCAGCATTTTGAATTTGCACATCAAATGAGTAACCTAGCTTAGCGTTTGTATCGATAACCGCCGCTTTCGCCATCGTATCTTCAATCGCAGCACGTAATTCATTGGCAAGTTCGTGCGAACCATCCACTACCAGTAAATCGTAAATGCTAGCACCTTCTAATGTTTCGCCATCCATACGCTGGTAAGCACCATTAAATGCGTTTTGAATACCCTTAGCATTTAAGAAAATATCGCGGTGTGTATTATCTGAAAAACACGAGTGCTCGTCTTCTTGTGAATCGGTACGCAGTGCAATACTCATGCGCTCACCAGCAAGTTCACCAAAGCTTAAACGGCCCATGCCTTCTAGAATTTTCGCTAACGACGCTTTTACATTTTCGTCTTTAGTAAATTCAACATAGTGAAAACCTGAACCTGGAGTCCATGCATCAACAACACCTTGTAAATCGTCGATCAGTAAATCTGCTGCTGCAATTAGGTAGTCACCACGGCGTTCACAAATAACCGAATCAACCACGTTATCTACGCCAGATGTACACTCACCCATGCCACTTGCCGCAGTATAATAATCGTTTACTTTACGGTAGCCAGCACTGTAGTCACGGTTTGGCGTGTAAGAACCATCGGCGTTAAGATCTTGTCCCCACAGTAAAAATTCAATCGCGTGATAGCCTGATGTTACATTAGCTTCATCATCGCCGCGCTCAAACTGTTCAGCGAGTAACGCTTTGGTGATATCTGGGAACTCAGCAAGATCGGCAATAATATTGCCACCTACAGGTAAGCTTGCAGGGTTTTCAGGCAGTTGTGCGCCATCCATGTCAATTGTGTAATCAATTAGCGCTTCGGCTAGTGGCCATGCGTTGATTGCGCCTTCAGGACCTTCTTCAGCAACTAATACCGGGTTACCATTGTCATCACGCGTTAGATTGTCGATTGGCCCTTCACGAAAACGATACACTTCTGACTGACCATAAGGTTCGCGAGCATCTAACCACGCATTTTTAGCGGCGCTAAAGTTAGCTTCGCTTGGCTCTGCAACAAACTGCTCAATCACATTTTTAAGCTGTTTAGCAGCGATAAGTGAATCGGCATAAACCGCATATGCATGCTGCGCATTGGTAACAACGACATCTTTTTCGGTCACATACGTTGATACACCACTTTCGCCACTTGCACCTGGTGCGCCGTCTGCCCCGTCTTTGCCATCGTCACCGCTACATGCTGCAAGCATTGCAACACATAACGAAGAAAGTGCAAAATTCGCTATTTTTTTCATTATGTTAATCCCTGATATTTTTATGATTGAGTAATACCAATTTTTATCAAAAACGTAATTGGCTTAATAAAACTGCGAAGCATTCTAAAACCCAAAACAAATTAGATCAATAACAGAAATCATTATCATTTAAAAATATTTAAAATAAGTTTATATTTTGATTCATCTAAATTTATAAACTTGATCTAGATCAAAAAAAAGAGCCTATGGGCTCCTTTTTTATTAAACGAGTCATCGTAAAAAACAATGCCTTTCAAGCTTAAATATCAATCAACTAGTACACCTAAAAGCAAATACACAAGTTACTTGGCGCTACTTAATTTGAGCCAAACCAAGCGCAACATTAACACCAAAAGTAAGGCTCCCGCGCCGTACTCTAGCCACATAGGTAATACATGATGCGATTCTTGTAGCGACGGTACGATTGCGAATTGATAGCGTGCTACCAAATAGTCGGTAATAAAGCCGAAAATTAGCGCAACACCAATAACTCCAGTTAAATAAGCGACCACCGCGCGCTTGCCTAGCTCGCTCGCTACCACACCTAATGTAGCTACATTAGTTGCCGGCCCCGCTAACATAAATACCAGCGCAGCACCGGGGCTAACACCCGACATTAATAACCCAGCGGCAATAGGCGTTGATGCAGTTGCACATACATACATTGGAATACTAATTAAAATTACGATTAGCATGGCCCAAATTCCATTACCGTACTGTTGTAGAAAATCTTGCGGTACAAAGGTTTGCACTAACGCGGCAAAAAACAAACCTATCATCAGCCACTTTGCGGTATCACTTAGCAGTTTGTTAGCACTAAATGAAAATGCACGCTTGAGTTTTGCTGTCGCGGTTTCTGTTACAAGCTGCGTCTCTTTGTCTGTGGAACAACACGAGGTAGTATTTTCTTTTTGCTCATCAGAATCTTTTACCGAGCAACAAGCAGCACTGCTTGTTACATTCGGCTTAGCTTCAGCTACTGTTGGCGCACAACAAGGAGAAGTTTGCACAACAGGCTTTTGCTGAGTACTACAGCATGACATCTTTTGTTCTGAAACCATATTGCTAGCCTGCGCCGCATTTTGCTCTGTGGTGTGCGCACTACTGCAGCAAGTATCATCGGCTTTTTCTTTTATGTTATGAGCGCTTTGTTGCGTATTGCCTTTGCTTTCACCGCCCACTAATAAACCTGCCGTAATGGCACTGGCAACCGCTGCAATCGGTCGGATAATTGCCATAAATGGGCCAAGCAATACATACGAGACAGAAATTGAATCAACACCTGTTTCGGGCGTAGAGACTAAAAATGCCGTGGTTGCGCTTTTTGACGCTCCCGCCCTTCGCAGCCCGAGTGCAGCTGGAATTACGCCACAAGAACACAGCGGCATTGGCGCACCAATAAGAGCCGCTTTAATGGTAGTAGCAAAGCCCTCTTTGCCAAGGTGGCGATTGAGAAAATTCTCAGGTAAGTAAACGTTAATTAATGCCGCTATAAACAACCCCAATAACAACCAAGGCGCTGAAATAATAAAGAGATCAATAAAGTTATTAACGAGCGTCATTTTGTGCCTCCAGCGCAGAAAGAATTGAACAATGAACGGCGGGTTCATTACCGCCGCAGCATGATTTTTGCAGTAATTTAAGCGAATTTAAAATGGTATTTAGCTCGGCAATTTTACGCTCAACTTGCGTTATTTTTTCACTCGTAAAATGTTTAACTTGCTCACAGCTGTGACTTTGCTTATCCACTTTTATTGCAAGTAACTCTTTAATTTCATTCAGTGTAAAGCCTACATCCTTTGCCCTTAGTACAAACGACAGCTGCGCAACGTCTTGTTCAGAATACAAGCGATAGCCCGAGTCACTACGCGCCGATGAATTGAGAATGCCTTGCTTTTCATAGTAACGAAGCGTATCGGTCGAGACCGCTAACCGTTTTGCAATTTCACCTATTTTTACCATTTGCCTGCCTAATTGAGATACACTAAATCTAACTTTCCTACTAAGTATAAACCTTAGAGTTAACTCCAAAGTCAAACCAAATATTTAAAATTATGAAAATTGCTATTCTCGACTACGCAACAATTGAAAATGGTGACTTATCACCGCTAAATGCGCTTACACAAAACATCGCATTATTTGACAATACCACGCCTGCCCAAGTGATTGAACGTTGCCAAGGTATGGACGTGATAATTACCAATAAAGTAGTGATAGACCAAACAGCATTATCTCAACTAAGCACGGTAAAGCTAATTTGCATTGCCGCCACAGGCACCAATAATGTTGATTTAGTGGCGGCAAAACAGCATGGCATTGCGGTTACCAATGTTGCAGGCTATTCCACCGCAAGCGTGGTGCAGCACACGTTCGCTTTATTGTTTAACTTACTAGGTAATACCCATCAATACATTGCTGATTGTCATAACAATCAATGGCAACACGCGAGCCATTTTTGCTTTTTAGACCACTCAATAGACGAAGTAGCGGGTTTGAAAATGGCATTAATCGGGTATGGCGATTTAGGACGCGCAGTAGCAAAAGCCGCGATAGCATTTGGCATTGAAACTTTGATTAGTGAGCGTAAAAACAGCCCTGTACGTGACGGTCGAGTTGCATTTGATGACGCGATAGCAAACGCCGATATCATTTCGGTTCACTGCCCCCTTAACCAAGAAACTGAAAATTTAATTAGTACACGCGAATTTAAACTAATGAAATCTAGCGCGGTATTAATTAATACTGCACGCGGGGGCATTGTTGATGAAAGTGCACTTGCACACGCACTGCAAACCAAACAAATTAAAGCAGCGGCGATTGATGTTTTAAGCAAAGAACCCGCACAAGACGACAACCCGCTCGTTCAGTATCACGGGAGCAACTTATTGCTCACACCACATATTGCATGGGCCAGCAAGCAGTCTATTTCGCGCTTAATTAAGCAAATAGCGCTAAATATTAGCGCCTTTGAAAATGGCGAAACACGTAACCGTGTATAGGGTTGTTGACCTTTTATCGAAAAAACTTCGATTTTTAAGCGAAATTGATACACTGACTTTAACGCGGCTTTAACTCGCTTAGTCGCTTTAATCACTCAAGGGAAACACAATGAAAAAAACAGCCTTAAGTTTAGCGCTGGTTGCAGCACTTGGCCTTAGTGCATGCCAAACAACCAATTCAACAACTGACGCACCTGCAAGCCAACAGCAATCTCAAGCTGCTGCATTTGAAGCGTTTTCAGCACAATTTATTGAAGACTTTTGGCGTCACCGCCCTGAGTGGTCGCAATACGCAGGTTACGGCAAATACGACCATATTTTAACGGTTCCCGACGCACAAAGCCGCGTTAACGATATTAACTTTGCCAATACACAACTCGCTAAATTGGCCCAGTTTGACCTTAATAAATTACCTGCCAATTTAAAAACCGATTATCACTTAATCGAAAATCTATTAAAGAAATCAATTTGGACGGTAAACACGTTTAAATCGTGGCAATGGAATCCATCAAATTACAATGTTGCGGGTGGGTTTGCACAAATCATTAATAGTCGCTTTGATGATGACAACACAAAAATCACGAAAGTATTAAAGCGTCTTGAAAATGTACCTGCCTACTATGCAGCAGCCATTGCCAATATTGATACGCCAACACTTGAATACACACAGTTGGCAATTAGCCAAAATAAAGGAGCATTTAGCGTATTAAATAAAGATTTATTTAATAAAGCTAAAACCTCAAATCTATCGGACGCTGATAAGCAATTATTTGAAACCCGTTTTAAAGCAGCAACAGCAGCGATTAATGAATACATTGAATTCTTAACTAAGCTAGAACAAGAGCTGGTTGCAAACAATAACGCACGTTCATTTAGAATTGGCGAAGCGCTTTACGAGCAAAAATTCGCATTTGATATTCAGTCGGGTTACAGCGCAAAAGAGGTTTATCAAAAAGCGTTGTCAGATAAAGACCGTGTTACCGCTGAAATGTTAAAAATCACCGAGCAACTTTGGCCTAAATATTTTGCCAATACAGAGATGCCAAGTGAACCTCAAAAAGCAATTTCAACACTGATCAATCACCTTGCGGTTAAGCACGTAAAACGCGAAAACTTTGTTGAGGAAATTAAAAAACAAATTCCTGAGCTTGAAGCCTTTATTAAAGAAAAAGATCTCATTACTCTTGATCCTGAAAAACCACTAGTGGTGCGCGAAACGCCAGATTATATGCGCGGTTTTGCCGGTGCATCGATTAGTGCTCCGGGTCCATATGCGAAAAAAGAAAACACCTACTACAACGTTACGCCACTCGATAATATGAGTGAGGAACAAGCCGAATCGTATTTGAAAGAGTACAACCATTGGATTTTACAGATTTTAAATATTCATGAGGCAATTCCGGGCCATTACACTCAATTAGTTTATTCAAATGAGTCACCGTCTCTAATTAAGAGTATTTTCGGAAACGGCGCAATGATCGAAGGTTGGGCAGTGTACACAGAGCGCATGATGCTAGAAGAAGGTTACGGTAATTTTGAGCCAGAAATGTGGTTAATGTACTACAAATGGAATTTACGCGTAATTTGTAACACGATTTTGGATTATCAAATCCAAGTGGAAGGCATCAGTAAAGAACAAGGCCTAGATTTACTTATGAATGGTGCTTTCCAAGAACGCGCTGAGGCAGAAGGCAAATGGCGCCGCGCGACGCTGAGCCAAGTTCAGCTAACAAGCTACTACACGGGCTACCGTGAAATTTACGATTTCCGCGAAGCGCAAAAAGCGAAATTGGGTGACGATTTTGACTTAAAAGCATTCCACGAACAGTTTTTAAGTTACGGTAGCTCGCCGGTTAAATACATTCGTGAATTAATGGATAAGTAACCTGTATTCAAGGTAAATAATCCAAGATTTAAAAGGAAGCATGCGCTTCCTTTTTTATTATCCAAATTAATAGCCTTAGTAATTAGCGTTAACACTGTTGGCCTTCGAATTTATTAAATCAACAGAAATATTTCGTTCTATCACAACATCTTGACTAAGCTTATTGTTATTTATGACAATTCACCTAACAGACTTTACGAACCTCGGATATTATCATGGTTAAACTTAAACCAAGTTTATTACTCGCAGTCATTTTGAGCCTTTGCGCTTTACCGCTTTTTAGTCACTCGTTCGAGCGCAAAGTGGTACAAGAAAAACAACAACAAACGTTTTATTACACTTGGTTTGATGATCAAGACAAGGAACAAAAGCTTAGTTTTAGCTACTCAAACGACCAGCTATTTAACCACTACCGCCGCTTTAAAGGCTTTAACGCACAAGAATACCTCGACAAGATTGATATAAAGGTAAGAAACACCATTAGAGAGTTCGACCGACGTAAATACACACTCGAAACACAGCGTAAAGAACGTAGCATTGAGTATAAAGTTTACAGTGATGACAAAGCGCTATTAAAGGACGTTGAAGCGCGAGTAGAAAAAGCAAAACAAAGTGCGCGTAAAAGCTATTTACGCAAGCATCACTATGCTGATTTAGAGGCCATCTGGGCAATTGATGCGGTTAGACCCGACTTACCGCGCTTTGTGAAAAATTCATATGACTATATTTCACCGATTAGAGAAGCGATTTTAGCTAAGTTTGGCAATAACGTTAGACCAAAAACAGTCATTAACTTTGTGTTAAGTTGGGTACAAGCGATGCCAACATCTGAGTTGCCAGATCGTTTTCATAACAGTGGCGAAAACTTTAAGCCACCTCTTAAGCTGATCCGCCAACAATACGGCGATGTAGACAGTAAACTTGTGCTCACTAGCGCTATTTTAAAAGCGATTTACCCGCGCCTAACCATCGCCATTATTACCTCCCCAAATCATGCGCTAATTGGGTTAAATTTACCGATTCGCAAAGGCGACAAGCATGTTGAAATTAATGGCTTAAAATACTTAGTCGGTGAAGTTACTGGGCCACAGCAATACCCAATCGCAGAGGTAAGCAGTAGCTCTTGGAGTATGCTGAAAAGTAAACAATACATAGTTGATATAATTTAAGCCGCACTAGGGTCTGTTGACCTTTGCTGTTCTATTTTTGTTCTGTTTGAGCGTGCTTTTATCGCGGCGCTCGATGTGTGGCCTAGTAATCTAAGCGAATATCGAGCAACAATGAGAAAAGTGCGCTCAAAGGAATCGTTCGGCAGCGCTTGATTAGCTTTTCTACTGTGTTATCGGCTGGCTCACATAGAATAACTATGCCACGCAGCCTCTGCCTTGTATAAAACCCAATCAAACTGCTGCAAAAATGAACTTGAAAGGTCAACAGACCCTAGCTATAACACATGATTCTCTTGCGCCTGCGTTTATGTATTGTAGCGTTAAATGTGTTAGCGATAGTTCCGCGTAAATCATCAAACAAAAAAAGGGCTGATAAACATCAGCCCTTTTAACTTTTCATCGATGTCATTTTTAGACACCTTCACTCGTTAGCTTATAAATTTTCTTCAGCGAAGCTCGCTAAACGGCTGCGTACTACACCGTTTAAATTAATCGTGCTGCTGCCTTGAAAGTCTTTAAAACGTTCAACAATATAGGTTAACCCTGAAGTCACTGGGGTTAGATAATTACTGTCAATTTGTGCCAAGTTACCCGACACCCCATTATTAAATACTAACCAACACCCCATTATTGATAAACTTTAATTTCATGTCACCTTCTCGATAAGGATAATAACAACAGGCTAGTTCAATTAGTTCCGCATCTAGTTAGATGTACTTCTAGTTCTACTAGTAAGAACCATCTCTTATATCATCTGTAAAGTATCAAGCTTATTTAAAAGTAAGTATACAATTTGATCTACTAAATTACATTGTTCACATCTAAAACATACTACTTTCCATTGTGACTTCTACAATTTCGATACACAACCTTACGCCTACCTGTGAGAAAACAGCAATACACAATGAGCATCCCGACACCTAAATCACACACCAGAATTATACAAATATGTATAATAACAATAACTTAAAAAATATTTTTGACACCTCATTATTGAAATCACAGGTAACTTTTGTTACCATCTTTTGAAAATAGAGATATAGCAAATGACCGTTTCAATAAAATATAGTGAGTTTAATTTAGGGAGCCAAGCTCATTTTAAAACTGATGAAGAAAATGAATTAAGAGAAGTTAAATACGCTGAAGATATTATAGATCCCCAATTCCCTCTTTTATTTTGTGAGAGCAGAATCAAAGAGTGCTTAGAGATGAATTTATTTCTAATCCATAGAAGATTAGGTATTTACTCCACTAAGCCTAACTCAAAAGTCAAAAATCAAAGTCCGGCTTTTTCCAAAGCATATTACGCTACTTTGAGTGGAGAGCACCTTTCTCACAAATCAATGGAACCAATAGCGAAAGATCTTCAAGCTTTTCTTATCTGGCTAGTTCAGAACAATAGAGTGTACGAAGAAGTAATAGCTGCACCGCTTCCAAGTGATAGTGTTGAAGAGCAAGTTGCGTCCTTACCTGTTTGGCAATATCAAAAATACTTAACCAAATTAGTAAAAACAGAAAAGCTCAGTTACAAGACAGCTAAACGTAGATTAGACACTGTTAAGCATTTTTATCTTTGGTCTTATAAACGTAGTGTCATTTCATCGTTACCTTTTTCTATGGAGCTTAAAACTATTAAGGTTCCTAAAAAGAATGGCGACTTTGATTTATTTAGCTTGCCTACTGGCTACCAACAAGGCAAAGGAGTTATGAACTGGGTGAGCAACCTTGGTATCCCCAAGAGTGTCATTCCCAAAGACAGTGTTCCAAGAGAACTTCAGCCCTATTCTCCTGAAGAATTAGTTAGTTTGATTTCGACAGACTTTTCGAAGAAACCCACTTACAACTTATTTTTGAAATGTGCATACCAAGGCGGCTTTCGCTCATTCGAAGTTGTGGCTATCAATCACGCAGATATCAAAGACCCAAAAGAAGATGATTATTCTAAGTTTTATTACGTAAACATTATCAGAAAAGGACATAAGCCCTCGAAAATATTAATAAGCCCTAACTTAATGGAGCAGCTTTACAAATACACGCTAACTAAAACATGGAGAAAACGTAGAATAAAGTTTGAGACTAAATATGGGATGACTGAGCCTCTGCCGTTATTTATCAACAGAGATGGTGAAAGAATGCGAGAAGAAGCCCCTTCAGACACCATTGGATATATTCGCCTAGAACAAGATGATAAAGGCTTACCTAGATTAGAGCGTGACTATCATGATTTGAGAGCAACATATGGCACTTATTTAGCTGCTTCAATGATTATTAATGGCGAATCTGAAGAAAGAATTAAAGCCGTTTTGATGAAAGTCTTTAGTCATGAAGACTTTACTACTAGCGAACTGTATTTAGATTTAGCCAAGACCATGCTAGATGAGAATGAGCATGGTGCGATGCATATGTGGGTTAAAGACATGTACTCACGCGTTGACGAGCTAATGAACGCACTTCCTGATGAAGCAAAGCAGGAGGAAGTATAATGGCAGCGAAATCAACGCTTAGTCAGCGATTTGGCTTATTTTCTCCTATTTTAGAAAATCAAATAGCGAATCTAGTAAGTAAGTCAAAAGCTCCTGAACCAAAAGACTATTACATACAAACATATAAAACTATTCATCAACAAGCTTCATGTTTATACGGATACTTAGAATCTATACTTGACAGATTAAATGGTGAAGACTTAATAGATTTTCAATGTAAAGGGCTTGATGCTTTCTCCAGTATAGAATACTGGCAACGCTTTGAGCGTTGTGGGGTATTAGCAAAGCTAGAAGATAATTTATCAACTGTTAAAGGGAAATTTCACCTATCCCTGTTAGGTCTTCTAAAGCAACACTTTAATAATGAACACCTTGTTGCACCACATGAAATTGTTATCCCGTCCAAGCTTTGCCAAAGCTACAGAACTACTGATTGCTCTATAGTCTACAGGTATCCATTGGAAAACATTTCTGAGATTAAGACTTACATGGTTCAGTATCTTCAGCAAAAATGTGAGGAAGGTGGAAAACAAGATCTGCAATCTATTATCAAAAATATTACAGGATTTCTATTTTGCTTAGATTCAGGCTTTGATTTACCTGAAGTAAAATCTGTTCTTGAAAAGAAGTTTAATGTTTCAGAAGTTCTTTCATCAAAAGAGCTTTGTGATCTGATTTTATCTTCAGTTAGCAATAAGCAGAAGAAAGATCAGTTTAAGCATATGCTACGTTACTTAGCACCTGAAGTTCATGGAAGCAGAACAACTACTTTGCTCCTCAGCACAGTAGAAGCTCTTGATTTTATAGATACTATTTCACCTAAACTTCGTGGTGAAGTTGCGTCGTTCTTAGCTAAATCGCAAGAAAAACACCATATCTCTAGAACTAAAAAATTTATGAGGTTCATCCATACTTTTCGAAATTACTTATCTAATGGTCAACTAAAGTTAATTCGAGATAACGGAATCGCTGCATTTACCGAAAATGAAGCTGAGCTGTGGTTACTTTACCTTGATACATTACCTAAGGAAATTAAGGGGCAGCAAAACAAATACGACCTAAGCTCATTGTTAAATAACTTATTAGCACATGTATTCGAGCGAAACATAAACATTAACGAGTTTTTGAGCTATATGTTGAGATATCCACATCAGTCGGTACATGGCGAATGGCAATATCAGTCATTTAAGTATATCGAAGATAATTACCCTGCTCTTTTTAAAGATGTTAAAAAAGTGCATCACATTAGTTTAACTAGAACGGATGCATTTCAAGTACAAGTTAATACAGTCAAAGCTACATTCAGTCGATTTCTAATCGCTATTGAGCAAAACGACAAGTGCTTATCAGAAGAGCAAAAAAAAGTAGTTGCAGATAAAGGTTTATATGGCTTTGCTGAAAATGATCATGGTGTTTTAAAGTCAATTCGGCAGCACATTCAACATAAATGTAAAACTTCAGATATTGACCTAGATTATGGAAGAGCGCAGCAAGATGCCCTTGATTGGTTCCTAGATAAACTGGGTATCGAAACATCAATAGCTTATCCCGTATCGCAATTGAAACGGATGCACCATGAAGAGAAGTCTAGAGAAAATGAATACTACACTTTGGAAGAAGCGGTTGAATTAGCATTTCATATTGAGAAAACTTTCTTAATCAAAAAAGATTTAACGCATTTCCAAAAGCTAGCATTAAAACTAGGTAGAATTTTTCTTAAAACAGCTTGGAATATGACTCCAGTCTTCGAGTTGACTATCGACGATATATTTTATTTTGATTCTCCTACAGGTGGTAAGAAAACTCCAGCCGTTAGGCTATTCAAAAGAAGAGCTAACTATTCGACGCAATGGCATAAATTTGGATTGAAAGCCGAAGACATTGAAAAAGAAGGCATTGAAACTGGCGATATAGTTCGCCCTGTAATTCAAGACTTAATCGCCATACGCGATGATGATAGTAAACCATTCAGAGATGCTCTTGATGACGATCATCCGTTTAAGGATAGAATATTCTTATATCAATCTTATAAGTATGACACTCCAAAAGCATTAGATGCCTCAATACTAACGACACTAGATGAACTGCTAGAAGCGCAGGGGTGCCAAGTTAGTTTCACTACTCAGCGTATCAGAAAAGGTGGCCTTAATTATATCTATCGAAAAGTTCTTAGTAACTTTAAAAAATACAAAGAAGCTGGTCAGCATTCATTTGAGGTCTTCTTACAACATTACCTGAAAGATGACACAGCTAAATCAACTGCAACATTAACAAAAGCAACAAGAGTAATGGGTGATTACTTTCATGGTCGTGAATTAACCGACGATATTATCATCCTTACTGATACACCTGACGATAGTCGTCAAACACCTAACGGCAGTTGCGTCAGTAAACATGATAGTGATGCTGCAAAAGTATATGACGCTGAGAATTACAAATTACATAAGGAAAACGGTACTAAGACAACATTGTGTGCTGATTTTAACGCGTGTTTATTCTGTCCTTATTATCGACTCGTAGCTGACGCTGAGCATGTCTGGCGACTGCTGTCATACAGAGCTGTCGTTATTGACAGCATGAAGGCATCAACAGCGGGATTTGAATTCGCAGAACAGCAAAAAGAGAACATTGAAATCCTTTCAAATCGTGTAGATGATATTCTGGAAAAAGTTGCAGAAATTTCTCCAACAGCCCCTGTCGAGGGAAAGAGGTTATTTAAAGATTTCGGTATACACGAAGATTGGGAACTAATGGCAGGTTAAGGGGAATATAATGAACATCCATCAAATAATTACAGCAATTTCGGATCCTCTGCCTAGTTCAGAAATTCAAATTCGTTCTTTGAGCAATGTAGATAGGATTGAGGAAATAAACAACTCAGTACTTTGGCATACAAAAGCTATAAACAAAAAGTATTTTAAGGAAATACACTTTAGTGACGGGACTTGGTACGCGGAAAACAGTAAACAAACTAATATCGTCACCTTAGACGAGGATAATGAGTTTTCATTTCAAATTAAGGCATATGCATTAATAAAACTATTTAACGGGAATGTAGAGGGCGGTATTGGTTATAAAACATCATCAGTTTCAGGTCACACTACAATATTAAACCAGTTAGCTAAATTCTTGATGAAGAAAAACTTTATATCGTTTCATCATTTTAGCAATTCTCCTCAATTAGTAATAAGCAATACGTTACATGAGTATTTATTCCAAGAACGCAAAGCTGATCAAACGTTACCCAAACGAGAGTTCTCGACACTGTTCAATGTGCAGAACTCTTATGGGTTATTAAGTGATGTGGTTTGTGACACTTTTCACGGTCATCTAGCCGCTATCAAAGATAAATATCATAAAACTAGACTGTCTACTTTATCTCACCCTGTAATACCAACAAATGTACTTAAAGTACTAATTCAACGGGCCAGTGAAAATGTAAAGCTAGTAAAAGATAACATTGAAGATTGGAAAAACTTTAATGACCGAGTAATAGCTCGCCTTGAAGAAAGAGTTAATTTCACAAACACAATCAGTGATACCGCAACATTAATCCGAAACGCTGTTAACGCTTGCGATACTGAGAAAGACTATGAAGAAAAGTATGTTTGTTTTACAGACCTCAAGATATCTGTCTTAGTTTACATATTAACCTTCACTGGTATGCGAATTGATGAAGCGCTGTCTTGCAAGATTGGATGTGCTTTCGAAAAAGACGGTACTTTTTATGTCAAGTCAACCATGACTAAAACTGATGGCAGCACTATTGAATTAGACTGGGTAGCCAACGAAGATACATATAATGCTGTTCAAATACTTGAAGATTTTGTCATCAATATGCGCAAGCGTGGGGAATGTTTAGAACAGTACTACCCTGAGAAAATAAAACCAGAAAACCTTCATAACTTAGAGCTTGGTCTAGAAGAGAACAAACTATTTGGAGTAGCGCATTCTATGAAAAGCATTAGCTTTTCTAAGGATGGTAGATTTGCTGAATTTGATAATACCGACGGCACTCCTCATGAGATGTTTATTATATTGTTAAGTGAATTAGATATTGCTCAGTTAGAACAGCTTGAATGCAATTACAAAGCGTTAAAAGGTGCAGATAGAGGCAAACCTTACTCTGTTGGCGATCAAATTAGAATCACCGCTCATATGTTCAGGCATACATTTGCATGGTTCATTATAGCTAATAGGCTCGGTGAACTTGATGATATTAAGTACCAGTTTAATCACCTATCTAAGAGTATGACGATGGTTTATGGCAATAGAGGAATAGCCTCTGTTGACGAGATGTTAGAAATTATTAATCACCATGAAGAGCTTCTTACGAAGAAAGTCGCTAATGAAATTGCCGAAGAAAGCATGAAAGGAAATCTCGGCGGCGGTGGCGGTGAACGCTTTAATAAAATAGCTAAAGACCTAGTTATTGGGATTACTAGCTCTGAATCAGATGAGCCAGATAGAATTAATCAGATACATTTTAAAAATATGGAAGAGTATGTCCTGTTTTTGCAGAAAAACTTAAAAGGCATCAGAGGGCTTATTCACGGCTACTGTAGTGGCGGTGAAGCCTGTAAAATTAAGAATGCTGGCCTACCTTCAGGTTGTGTATATTGTGGCAGTTATACAGTAGTGGAGCGACAAATGGTTCATTGGCGAGCTATGCGTAATGGTGCTGCTAAAAGGCTTGAGAAGTTACGCAATGCCCCAGATGAAGTTAAGAAACGATATGAGCTATTAGCAATCAATTGGCAAGATACTTTTGATGCTGCCGAGCATGTTATTCGTAATGCAGAGAGTACCGAACAGAACAATAAAAAAGAGCAAAGTAAATGACAGAAGATGTTGACGCAATTGAGCTTTTCTACAAAGCACTTAAAGAGCTAAAAGATGATCCAAATGAGAAGATCAACCCTAACAGAGTTGCACAGAAAGCTGGTCGAAGTAATTCAAACATCTATAAAAAAACTTCTAGGCATATTCAGCTTCAAAAAGATATTAAAGCTGCTCAAGAAATTAGAGATAAAGATCTTAAAATACAAAAGCTAGAAGCTGAAATTAGAAAGTTAACTAGGCAACTCACTAATGCTAAAAAGAAAGTTGAGGAACTCCAGAATAAAGAACCTGAAGTTGCAGACAATAAAGTTTGGATTGAGAAGTTAACAGAGATGTATCGTATGTCTGATAACTTAATAACCAAGAATAAGTCATTACAGCAGCAGTTAATTGATATCAATCCAGATGCAGTGATGGAAGTTGAGCATGTGGATAGAGAAACTGGTGAGATCATTTCTTTCACAAGAAAATAAATTTCTGAATCCATTGCCCCAGATTTTCACATTGGGGCAACTCTTAATAAAAATGAGAGCTAGCGATATTTTTGACCAAATGATTCGATACATTTTCCAATATAACAACTGCGGTCAATGTTATTTGGAACATTCCCTTTTTTCTTATTCATATCAAAAATTGCTTTGCACGCTTCTTCTTTATTTATTAGCTTTTCAGCAAGTCCCAATCCAGCATAAGTATTGGCTATTGAAGCAGCGAATAAACAGATGCAAGTCATTATAAAACTAACTTTAGGGCTATAAAATTTTTGAAAATATTCTTTTATTGGAAGAAAAATGTATTTGATCGTTATCCCAGCAATCAATAACGAACTTATTAGTGCTACGGGAAATCTTGCATCATCTAGTTCAAAATCTAACGTGTCACTGCCGTCAAACATTTTTCCAAGCATAATTGAAAACAACACAAAGAATGGAATGTTTATAAGAGCCTTAACCCGAAAATTATGATAGAAAATCAATGAGTGTAATTTCAATCCCTTAGGCAAAAGCAGTAAAGATGCAACTGCCGCTAAAACCGCTGATACAATAAATGTTTGTACTAGCAAATATATACCGAGAGCAATTTCGTCAACCACCTTGATCGTTTTTAATTCGTATAGGAATGGAACGTATGTGCTTGCAAACTTTGCTAAAACAACAAATAGAGCTAGGGATCTTATGGTATCTCCTACAGCCTTAACTTTGCTCTTTTGAAAAGTCGGGTCGTCGATATTCGGATTCAAAATTAGAGCTTTTGTCCGCTGCGCAAAGCCCAAAAAACCGACACTATCTAACATTTCTTTTATAATTTCTTTCAATTAATCCCCCTCAATATGAAAGTTTTTATGTCAATGCAAATTTACTGATTACCTACAAAAGTTATTCATAGGTCAAACAGGTTCATTGAAAGGATATCTCGAAAAATTAAAATACATATGTCGGATTATTAATTTTTTGGAACATTATTGGACCGAAAATCATTTAATGACGAGTGTTGAAGTCCAACTCATTTCTCATACTTCAACTATGTCAGAACAGCTTTAAGGTTTAGCTTCAATTGAGTTTCAACTGATTCTCGCGACATTTCCCAACCCACTGATAAATATTCGATGACGCTGATGACATCTGATGGAAACTGTATTTTCCCGGCAACTTTTGCGAATGGCCCATCAGTTTCAAGTAATACCTTATCTTTAGGTATCCACGAAATGATTTTTTTAGCCCTATTAGAGTTAATCATTGCAGGTCCGATTGAAAAATAACAGCCAAATTCTAAAGCTCTTGTTAGCTGTTTTTTTGTGCCTAAAAACCAGTGGAGAATAGGCTTTCCAGCGTCAGGATATTGCGTTAGGCAATCTAATGTTTCTTCAATGGCATTGAGAGAATGAATCGTTAATACTTTATCCTTGTACGACTGGCACTTATTAAGAATATGTTTGAATACAAATAGCTGGTCTTCCATATGATCAACATAGCCTTTAGAACCATCTAAACCAATCTCACCTATATATTTGGTTTTAGATATCAGTTGATCAAATAAAGAAAGCTCATTCTTTCTTAAGTGTGCCAATTGTGGATGTAAGCCCAGAGCTGTCCTGCAATTATCAATACCAGAAGTAAGATTTGCTGTGCCATTAAAAGCTGAAGGCACAGTAGTTACGGAAAGCACATAGTGCTTACAGGACTTGATATCATCCAAAACTTTGCCATGCTCTGGATATAAATCGACATGACAATGAAGATCCATCATGATTTCATATCAGCCTGTAAAAAAACTTCTACTTCAGCTAAACCGCGTTTTATTGTTGAAGTAAGCTTATCCCTAATATCAGCATTTTCTGGTATTGGTCCTGATTTACGAAGCCAAGAGCGATAGTTATTATCTTGTTTCAATCTGATAATAGCAGCTTGCACTGCCTGCAAATCGTCCCTCGTGTTTTTCTCTTTCATCAGCCCTTTTAACCTTTTGGTTTCATAAGGTGCATCATCTTTGAATCCCGCGTGGTGCACAGAGGCTCTTCTAATTAAACATGGTACACAATGTCCGCATTGCATATGTTTACGATGCCAGTGGCTACATGAAACGCTTAATGGTACGGCTTTCTTGATAGCTTCTTGATCAATGCAATCAGCTAACATTTCACCTTTAGTTTTGAATTGATACGGATTTACAAACTTGACATGGAACCCAGTATCTCTAAGCAAAGTTTCAAGCCTGCTTAGAAAATTAGGATGAGTTGTTCTAGTACTATGGCTACCAATCCGTCTTCTGGTTAGCGGTGGATTTATTGAGATATAGCCATTCTCAGGGACGACAATAGTTTCAATACTGCTATCGCAATTAGCATTTCTTAAGGCTGATATACCAAGTACCGCCATAGCTAGGAAGTTGAAGCTTCTTCCCCTCATGCTAATGTCAGTTTTACCTTCTAAGTGCTTAATAATATGGGGAGACATTGAATAGGACAATTCGCCGAATGGCGGGAATAATAATTGCTTAATATCTTCCTGTTTCGCACCATCACCACGATAGGCATGACTAACCAAAAGTGGTTTTAAGTCTGACTCTCCGTTTAAAATGTCAATTGCACCAACTGCGCTATCAAGGCCACCAGAAAAAAGGCAGACTGAGTTGAGTCCAATTAATGATTTTGCTTTTGCTTTCGCTTGCTCACTTGTTTTAGGAGCTGGCATCGGCATAGTTGTTTTTTCAAAAGTAAACTGCCATTGATCGCCTGTAAGAAAGTTGAGCAAAGAACTTAGTTCAGGCTCTACAAAATTCCACATATCCTCATCGGTAACAGGAACATGCAAGTGCATTTTTCTAGCCCATGCATTTTCTGCATTATCCCTCAATTCAAATGTATCAGCGGCGGTAACGGCGGTTGCAATTGTTATGAGGTCTATTGCATCAGCATCTACATGCAATCCTAAATCACGTACTGTTTGAAGCAATTGCTTTGACACTAAGCTGTGCTTAGTAATGTCATTTTGATGCGTATGGAACATCTGGACAGGGTGACAATCATCAGAAAAATCAGGCAAGTTAGCTGGGTCATGATTAAAATAAAAATTAGTCATCAAAGCTCTCCCACTCATCAACTGTCATGGCAATAGCATCGGCTTGAATTTTAGTAATATTTTCCTTACTGATAGTGCTGGGGTTGCCATTAGTTACTTTATCTAACTGTTCTTGTGTGATCACTTTTATTAATTCCCTTAATTCAACTTCCATTTGATGATGCTTGCTTGCTGGCTCAACATGAAACCAAGCTCTGCCCATGCCTTCTACGACATCTTGAAATATGAGATCTGTTAAATAACAGCCAATTGCTTCTTGGATAACTTCGTCGGTAAAACTGTTAGGATCAAATTCTTCAGTATCGGGCAGTGCTTCTTCCAACGCGTAGTCTAACGCCACTCTAACAGCATCCGAATCGGCATTATCAGGCGCTAAATGGCTAGCAATTTTGTCAATTGCTTGGTCAGTCGATAGCCCAGTTAGATCACCTAAAGATAAGCTTTGATTATTAACCGTTACGGTGTCGCCACGCATGACACCAAGCAACCCAGAACCAGCAGTTATGCCGCTTGCTAGTCTCTGGCTTGTGCTTTTACCTCCGCCAGAGCCTTTTCTAGAGTAATTTTTTAATGAACGCCTTAGATCTGAGGTTGAGCCACCTGTTTGTGCATATTTACCAAATGCTCTTCTGGCACTGGCAAACCTATTTGGAGGCAGTGTTGCTGTAGGTGAACCACCGATTTCTTGTTGAACCTTGTCATTGTCAATATCATTGCTATTGTCATTCTGATCATCAGCTTGATTATTATCAGAGCCAGTTTGATCATCCCCATCAGTACCTGATGCAGGTTCTATTGTGACGGGGTCTCCTTGCTCTGCCCAAGATGGAATTAGCGGACTCTTATTATTCGGTCCTGTTGACGATGCGGACGTACCCATATTACTTAGCTCCCTCTAGTTCTTTTAAAATTGGATTAAGCCATCTTTGACGGGGCAAGCTTTTTAAAAATGTAAGAAGACTTAAGCAACATTTTTCATCCTGCTTGGCAAGTAGTACCGCTCCATAAATGCCTGTTGGTCTTTCGGTCCAATCACCAATCAACTTAAAGTTTTCAATCAAACCATCCATGACTGACATATATTCTTCCTTTGGTGTTGTGGTAATAGCTGTAGAGTTAACGCCACTGACCCTAACCTTTTGCTTCATTAATTCTTCTACAAGTTTTTGAGCAGCTCCAGACATTACCGCATTTACAGCGCCCATTGGAATGCTTTCTCGACTCAGATATGCCGCTGGAGTCAAATCCATCTCAGTAAACATTGGAGGTAATTTTGACCATTTATCAATAAAAGCAAGGTCTAGCTTCCACTCTTCAGGTAACTTAATTTCGTCAAATTCAACTTCTGAATTTTCGAGATCCGCCAATACTGTTGGGAATCCCTTTTCCTTATCAATTAATTCATAAAGCTTATTGGTAGCCTGAGTGCCTAAGCACCTCTCAAAAATTACCAGCTTAGTGATGGTTTTTTCATCAAGCTGCATACCTCGACGGTGAGCCGTTTTCTTTCTCATCTTCACTTGGTTCAGTAATCGCTTAACTATGCGAGGGTTGCCGTTAATGTTTGTAGATTCAGCTAATAGTGGAGCTAACTGCTCAGCAACTACAAATTTACTTCTGAGTTCTGAATGCTTTTCGATAGCGTGATCTTGAAGTAGCTCATCAATGGTTATTTGTGGTTGTTTCCACGACAGCCTTAATGATTCTTCAAGGGCACATCTTATCGTTTCTAATTGAGCATCGGTAACGCCGTGGTCTTGAGCAGTAAGCATCATTAAATATGCCCTTATCTCCAGAACGCCGGGTCTTGGTACATGCACAGGAATTTGAATAAGCTTGTCTAAATAATCAGTTTGATGTCGTTGAGATGCACCTTTGTGATATTCCGGCACAGCCAAGCGGATCATGTCTTCATCGGCGGCAATAACAAATGCGGTATTTGGTAGAAATAGAAATAATCTGATCGCCTCAAGTGTTGAAATGGCATTAAATGGAGAGCAGCGATCTAAATTATCGACATAGACAATAAGTGGTTTATCAAACTCCTTTAGCAGATCTGAATATGCTTTTCGGAATTCTTTAATTTCTTTAGGAGGTGAGAATGATTTCTTATCTTTGATCAAACCTTTGTTTTTCTTCGCGACATCCTTAGCGCCATCGACAGCACCTTTTACATCATCAACATCCAGTTCACCATCGTCACCACCACTGAATAGTCCCATGATCTTCTGTATACCACCTATAGTTGGTATACCAGCTAATGCTGCACCACCATCCATAAGTAGTCCCATCAGTCTGATCTTATCTATTCGTCCAGCAAACTCTTTTGCTTTTGCACTTAGGTTTTTATCGTCTGCTGCTTTTTTAACTAAAGTAGATGCGATTGTTTCTAATAGCGCAGCTTTAGCATCATCGTACCCTTGGAAAGTCCATGCATCAAAATGTACTTGGATATATTCTTGTTCATCAGTTTCCAAAGATGCTTTGGTAAGTTCAAGAATAGTAGATTTTCCTGCGCCCCAATCACCAAAGACACCGACGCTAATAGGCATTAATTCCTTTTCTGTTATAAGGTCTTTAATCGACTCAGCCGCTTCATTAAAATTTAAGAAATCAATTTTTGATTCTTTGTCAGACCACATAACATCTCCCTTTATTTATTATTTTGCTTTTCCATTCTTTTAATAGTTCTGTGAACCGTAGGGCGGCTAACAGAATATTTTTTTGCTAATGCAGAAATCGATTCACCATTTAATTTATCTTTATATAATTCCTTCGCTTGTTTATCAGACAAAGCAGGCATTCTCCCCATATGTTTGCCTTTAGCCTTAGCCTCTTCACGACCTTCAGCTGTTCTGGCTTTTATTAAATCCCGCTCAAGCTGAGCGAAGACTCCGCAAAGGTTGATCATCGCCGTCGAGAATGGATTATCATTTTTAGTATTGAGAGAGCCGTCGATGATATTTAAACACGCTCCCTTTTTATGAATACTTTCAATTGCTTCGAGAATAGTCTTTAATGATCGGCCAAGCCGGTCAAGGCGAGTAACAATTACTTCATCGCCTTCTCGTATAAAATTTATGAGATCTTTTAACTTCTCATCATTTTTAATCGAAGCACCACTTTGCTTCCCTTGAAATATTTTCTCACAGCCATGAGCGCCCAACTTGGACAGTTGAACTTGTAAATCTTGTTCTTGAGTCGAAACTCGTGCAAAACCAACTTTCATATGTACGAAACCTATACCTTTCGTACACCATAACAATTACATGAACGAAAGTCCACTTAACAATTTCGTACATGAACGAAATAAAACGATGACTTTCTATCATAAATTCTAGTTGTTTACTCTAACATACTAAAAGTTTATAGAGCCATATTCATAATTTCTTTGTACCCTTCTATTGCTTTATTTCTAACTTGTATAGTGGCTTCAGTAGCAACTCCTGCTTTTGATCTTGCAATCATAACCTCTGCTAAACTAATGTCTGTTGTCCCTAACTCGAATTCTTTTGTCGCTTTACCTGCTTTTTGATGCAATTCATTTACATTGTCAATCGCTTTAATAAGTAGTTTAGAGAACTCATTATTATTAGTTTTTTGTTCCTCTAAGCTCGATTTATAAACAGATGAGTTTTGGAGCTGGCTAATTAAAGTGTTTTCGATATGAAGCATAAATATACTCTTCGTCAATTAATTGTCTCTCACTAAGACTGCAAATTGAGTGCCAAAGAAAATAAACTTTACCTTATAATTCAAAAACTAAGGTGTGTTTAAGTCACACCTTAGACTTCAAATTCAAACTGAAAAAAGTTTTTCATTCTTGCTTAGCGTCATTCAATTAATGATTGATTAAATGGGTTCGCTGTTGTTAATTTAATTATTTCCACCAATCTAAATGTGACTACTATTTCAAATTCAGGTTATTGTAAATCTTTGCTACAATTCCCCCTGTTACACCTGCAAATAACACCCAAAAAAATCCACCAATAAATACTCCTATAAAGGACATCTGCCAGCCCAGAATTTTCCAGTCAGTATGCAACATGTTGCCCGTCATACTAGACATCATATCAGGCAGCATAATTACCACCATTGAACAAACCAACCAAACAATGCCAAAGGCGGCTGCACAAGCCAACGCAAAAGCTTTCTCATTAAGTTTCATCGTTATTCTCCAGTGGTGGCTTGCGCCACCACTTAATTACTATTCAAGCTCCACCATATCTTTCGCTGCAATATCACCTGATAGTAGTTTTACCGTAGCGAAGTGATCATTCACAATTTTAGTAATTTGTACCGTTCCTACCTTTTCGATAGTGTAGGGATCTTCACCTTCACTCAATACCATTCTTTCATGGAATCTAATAACACTGTATTTTTGCCCAACCTCTGCGCCATGCTTGGCACCAATACAAATCAGAGTTCGATCAGTAGACTGCTCAACCACTTGACCCCTCATCATATTTTTGTGATAAAACGCAGTATTGGAACAACCCGCTAGAAAGATACCAAATACAAATAAAAGTAGAATTTTCATATTGGATGTTTTCATCATTTTCTCCTCATCTTACTTATTAACTGAGCAAGCTTTTCGTAAGCTTACTTATTTTTCCGGCTTGCACCCGGAGGAACTTTGTGACAACTCCACGGTTTATGAGCAGCGTTGTCTTTAACATTCTGATCAACAAATTTATAGTAACTTTCTTTAGTATGTGTCCACCAATCATCATGAACATCTGCGCCATACTTACGGATTACCTCCTCAATCCCATCAAGGCTTACGTTTGCGGCATCATAGGCAAGGTGTATTTCACCTTCTTTGATGTTGTAACTAACTTCATCTATACCAAAAAGCTGATCTATTTCTTTTACTAACTCGTCACAGCTTTCTTCTGTGACATTGCTAAGCTTTAGATTTCGAACAACTAAATTCTGCTCTCTAACGCCAACTCTATGATCTAAATCGCTCATAATTTTTCTCCTAATGTTTGTGTGAATGCTGTTGATTGCTATCTTTAATTTCTTCCATTTTCCGGTTCATCTGCGGCATCATGTTTTCCATCATTTCCAGATGATGTTCAGCCATTGCAATTTGTTTATGTATAGGTTTGTCTTCCATATCTCGATGCATGATCTGCATAATTTTCATCATTGAACGTCTATGTTGATGCATCATTCGCTGTTGCTTATCAGGGTCTTGTTCAGATTTAATTGCTAAAACTTCTTTTTTCATTTCCATCATCTTTTTATGCATTTTTTCCATATTTTCGTGTGACATCTCCATGCCTTGATGCATATCATATTTGTTCACACTTTCATGCTTATGGTCATGATCTTGGGCAAATGAGCTTGTGGCTACCATCAGTGAGCCAGAAAATAGAATTGATTTACCTAATGTTTTCATAATTTTTACCTTCTACATTTTATTAAAATTTGGAATCCAACTTGGTGTCGATTCCATATACCTGCGGTACTCAGAGCCAAACTCTGCAATCGCTTGTGCTTCTTCGCGTTTGGCTAGCTTGACATAAACAACGACTAAGATTGGAAACATCGTAAGTGTCGGGATGGTCGGCCACTGCAATAAAAAGCCAAACATGATTAGAATGAAAGCTACGTACTGTGGGTGACGACACCTCGCATACCATCCTGTAGTAGCCAATTGATGGTGTTTTTGCGCGTGATGCAATACGTTCCATGCTGAAGACAACATAAAGAAACCTGCAACAATAAACACCATACTCGCTATATGAAATGGGTCCCAATGGGCATCACCTTCAAAACCAAAGAAAGTATGCAATAAGTGTCCATTTTCATGCGCAAAGAAGTTTACTTCTGGATAGGTCTCCGTCAGCCACCCCGATAGAAAATAGATAGTTAAAGGAAAGCCATACATTTCAGTAAATAGGGCGACAATAAAGGCGGAGAACGCTCCTAAACTTCGCCAATCAGTCGATGTTTTTGGTTTGACAAAACTAAAGGCAAAAAAGATAAAAATTGCAGAGTTCAGTATCACCATTGACCATAAGCCATAATCATATGTCTCATTCATCACTTTTCTCCTTTTTATGTGATTCCTTACGTCCTTCTTCTAAGCCTTGTATGTAGCCATCGCGATAGGCAGCATTTTTATCCGTTAGTTCTTGAAAGCTCTCTTCCTTTTTCTCATCAGGCGCATGTGAATGATCGTGGCCATGTTTGCCATGACTGCCATGCATAAATACGTGCATCAACGGGCATAGCAATAAAATCAAATAAGGAAGAAATTGCAGTACATGCTGTCCATGTTCAAAGATTAAAAAATAGGTGGCTGCGGCAATAAGCACCAATGCAGCCCAACCCGTAGGTGTTGACCAAAATTTAGGGTGCTCATTTTTCATATTGGCCTCCTATTGACCTTAAATCTTCCTTTGAAGCTTCAGACTTAGAATTTATCCAGTAGAGATTATCCACAGGAGAGATGCTAACTAATCCTTCGCCTTCAATGTTGGTATGCGCAGCATCGAGCAAAACTTCAGCAACATGTTCAGCATCATCAAAAGCAACATAAATGGTCATTACTATATGTGCTGATAAGTGATTTCTGTTGTAAGTATCAGCATATGCACCTCTGCCTGTTGCTTTATGAATGGTAAAGCCTTTATAGCCATGTGAAAGTAGTGCCTCTTCTACTCGTGTTAACACCATTTCATCAAAAATGGCTGTCACTTTTTTCATGTTCATAACCCCTCCTAAACAACCTTTAAAACACCGCGATACATTTGCATCTGACAATGAAACTCATGCTCTCCCGCTGATAAGTTCAATAAGGTAATTTGAGTAATTTCATTTAATTTAAGCTGCTCGCTTATCTCTAATGATGGAATAAGCATTGTTTCAGCACAGGGTGATTGATCTTTGCGCATGAACTTCAGGGTGACAGGTTGACTAGCAGACACTTGGATTAAGGATGGTGAATACACACCATCTTTCACTTCAATGAGTACTTCATTATCTTGAACAATTGTTTTATTGGGTTTGTATAGCCAAAACCACCAAACAATCAGTGCGATTAACACTAAGCCTAATAAGTTAATTAACATCATCGTGTTTCTCCTTAATTCTCTTTTGCTTTAAAAAAGCGAAGTCGATTTGCATTTGACACTACAGTCAATGACGAAAACGCCATTGCAGCTCCTGCAATTACAGGGCTAAGCAGAATGCCAAAGAAGGGATATAGAATCCCCGCAGCAAAAGGAATCCCGGCTACGTTATAGACAAACGCGCCAAACAAGTTTTGTTTTATATTTCGTAAAGTAGCTTTGCTTACCGCTATGGCATCAGCAAGGCCATGAAGTGAACCACGCATTAGGGTAATGTCAGCACTTTCGATAGCTACATCAGTCCCTGTGCCTATGGCGAAGCCAACATCGGCTAACGCTAGCGCAGGAGCATCGTTGATGCCATCTCCTGTCATACCAACAATTTCGCCGCCTTCTTGTAGCTCTTTCACCTTGTTGGCTTTATCTTCTGGCAGCACTTCAGCAAGAAACTCACTAATACCCGCTTTTTTGGCAACAGCGGCAGCGGTTTCCTTGTTATCACCCGTTAACATGATGACGCGTATACCATTAGCCTGAAGTCGTTTGATAGCAGAGATTGAGTCTGATTTAATAGGATCTGCAACTGCAATGATTGCTGCAAGTTCACCATCTACAGCAAAGTACATAGGTGTTTTGGCTTCTTTGGCTAAAGACTGCGCTTGTTCAACAAAGCCAGTGAGGTCTATGCCTTTTAACTTCATTAGTTTATCGTTTCCGAAAAGCAGGGCTTTATTGTTGCAGTTTGCTTCTACACCAAAACCCGTAATGGCGTTAAACGCTTCAATTTTTAGTAACTCAATATCCTTATCTAATGCACTTTCAACAATCGCTTGCGCTAAGGGGTGCTCTGAGCCACTTTCTAAACTTGCTGCAAGCTGTAGCACGTCTTTTTCGTCAGTGGCTTTTGCTAAGACAATATCGGTTACCTTAGGTGCTCCTTCAGTAATAGTGCCCGTTTTATCTAAAATCATGGCAGTGATTTTAGAGGCGGTTTGTAGTGCTTCACCGTTTCGAATAAGCACTCCGGCTTCTGCTGCTTTTCCTACTCCGACCATGACAGACATGGGCGTTGCCAAGCCCAAAGCACATGGGCAGGCAATAATGAGTACGGTGGTTGCTGATACGATGGCAAAAGCAATTGCTGGCTCAGGTCCAAAGTTAAGCCATGCTAGCGCACTTAACACAGAGATGATCATCACTACAGGCACGAAAAAAGCTGAAATAACATCGGCCAAGCGGCCAATCGGCGGTTTTGAATTTTGTGCTCGTTTCACCATATTGATGATTTGCGCAAGCGCCGTGTCTTTACCAACGCGTGTGGCTCTAAATAAAATCATGCCTGATTTGTTCAAAGTACCAGCGACAACCTCATCTTCTTCGGCTTTTTCAACAGGCATCGGTTCGCCTGTCAACATGGACTCATCAATAGAGGTGTGCCCTTCCAATACTACACCATCGACGGGAATTTTTTCACCCGGCTTTACCTTCACAACATCATGAAGCAAAACCTGTTCGATACCTATCTGAACCTCTTTGTTGTCACGAACCACGGTTGCTGTTTTGGCTTGCAAGCCGATAAGACGTTTAATGGCCTCAGAGGTTTTACCTCTGGCTTTTATTTCTAATGCTAGACCTAAATCAATTAAGCCAATGATCATGGCTGTAGCTTCAAAATAAACATGCCGTGCCATCAATGGAACGGCGTCAGGTGCAAACACGACAACCATCGAATACACCCAAGCTGTACCTGTTCCTAAAGCTATTAGAGTGTCCATATTAGCGGAGTGGTTTTTAAAGCTTTTCCAAGCGCCAACATAAAAATGCTTACCTGAAAAATACATAACACCAAAAGTTAAAATGCCGACAACCAGCCAAGACATGCGTTCAAGGTTTGTTTCAACCGTCATTTCTCCAACCACAATGCTGTAGATCATCAAAGGAACGCCGAGTGAAAGGGCAATAAACGTATCGCGCATTAGCTTTTTGTAATATGCCCAATCCGCCGCCTCTTTCTCGTCAAGCGCATCTGTTGCCGAGCTATCATCAATTGGCTTCGCGTTATACCCCACAGACTCAACAGCTTTGATCAAATCTTCTGTCTTAGCTGTCCCAGAAACTGTTACAGTCCTATCAGCAAAATTCATTTCCGCACTGACGACTCCAAGCGTTGCCTTTAACGCCCCTTCAATTTTGCCTACACAGCTAGCACACCCAGCTCCTTCTATGATGAGCTGTTGGTTATGTGATACTTTCTCCAACGTATTCTCCTTACTTTTACATGAAGAAGATTGAGCTTTTGCCTGACAGCAACAGCCTGATTCAGTTTTGATATTTGTTTTAGTAGCCACCATTTTTCCTCCTATGCCGTTTTAATTTGCTCAAAGTTTTCGATGAGATGACAAACCATGTTTGCAGTCGGTGCTTTGTCTTCCATTTCTTCCCATTGAGAAAGAGCTAAAGACATTTTTCCTCGAAGTGCCAACATTGCTTGAAACTGTTTTTCTGTTTCTTCAAGCCGCTCTTTGATCAGGCTTCTGACTAATGGGCACGCACTTTTACCATCTTCAGATTCATTAAGAATTTGCTTGATATCAGCAACGGAAAAACCAAGGTTTCTGGCACTTAAAATGAACTTAAGTCTCGATACCTCTTTATTCGAGTAAGACTTATAGCCGTTCACTGACTTAGCAGGTTTTAACAGTCCCAATCGCGTGTAATAGCGCACCGTATCAGCAGTCGTTCCAAGACTTTTTGCCAGCTCTGTTACTTTCATATTTACTCCTTAGTTTTTCGCCTAAGTTTGCACTTTCACCTACAGCTTAGACCTGTGTCTAAGACACAGGTCAAGCGTTTCCTGATGATTTAATGTACTCCGCTATTGCTTTTATCTGTTGCTCGTTTAGCGGCATTTTAGGCATAGGTGAAGATGAGTTATTAAACTGAGGGTTTTGAAGCTTATTGATAAAGAAGCCGATCCCTTTGTTTTTAATCGTTTCATCTAACGCTGGGCCAACTGTGCCACCATCACCTTTAAATGAATGGCAACCTTGGCAACCAAATTGAGTAAATAATTGCTTTCCATCAGGCGCTATGGGGTTTTCTGGCGCTACTTTTTTTGCCAAAGGTACGCTTTGGCTAGTTAGCTCCAAAAACTCAAGAACAGCTTGCGTTTCTTTACCTGTTAAATGCGCCTTTTCTCGCATATGCGGCATAATGACTTTCCATTCTGGAATTGAGAATTCATGAACAGCGCGAGCGTTATGGCATCTTGCACAGTTGTTATTGATCACTTCTGCACCGGAAATTTTCTCTTGTGCATAAGAACTAAAAGCAGACAAAAGATATAAGCTGGCAACCAATAATATTTGAATAATTGATTTCATCTAGGTATCCCCTTAAAAGCCATAGCTGTATTGGATAGCGAAGCGCTTGTCGTCTTCCCCATCGTGAACAGTTGTATCTTCGTATGTCGCCTTAATGACTGCTCGACTGTCTAACCAGTAATTAATGCCATAAGCCCAACGCTCTGCTTCGTTAATTTTATTGGTCTCAGCATATTCAACGACGAAATCGGTTCCTTGTAATACATTGAACATTTTTCCTGCCATAAAAGTTGCTTGGAGATACCAGCCATTGCGGTCAAATGTGATCACTTTGTTTTCTTCATGTTCATCTTCTTCAAGGGCATCGGTTGCAGTTTTGATGTATTCCCCTCTGACGATGTAATGATTACCAATCCAGTTAATATCAAAACCAGTTGCTGTAAATCCTAGCTTTTCATCATCATCATATTTTGCCGTGTAATAGGAAGCGCCAACCTCAATACCCGGAAGAAAGGCATACGCAATACGACCCCCAAATGCTTTGTCAGAGTTGTTATCCGCACTCGTTGCTTCAAACGCTAGTTCAGGAAGTTCCATAGCATGATCATCAACTTCTTCATGCTCGCCTTCCCCTTCAGCATGATCACCTTCTTCATCGCCATGTGTAGCCTCGGCAGCTAGTCCATTGGTCACATATGCGTCAAAAAATATTTTTTGGTTTTTACCCAACGGAATAATGTGTTGAATGCCAACGCCAATATCACTCATCACCGGTAACAAACCTTGCATAGGTTGATAACCACCATGACCACCTAACCCGCCATAAATACCGGGAGAAAATGCTGAGCGATTTATCCAACTAGGGTGTTGATTCGGTCCATACTGGCCGAATGGGAGTAGAAATTTACCTGCGGTAAAAGTCGTTGTATCAGAAAGAAAATAATGAAGATCAGCGTATTCAAGCTCAATTTCAGTTTCCCCATTTTCATCAACTGAGATTTCAGTTTCAGCTTCTATATGCATTTTGTCACTGAGACTAAACAAGAATATAGGTACAAATCGTGCGCTGAATGCACTAGTATCCATCAATTTACTTTCTTCGTATTTTACGTCTCCATACCCCGCTAACGCGAAGCGACTATTATTTTGTTGTTCATTCGCTAAGAGTTGCCCACTCGCAACAGCGGTAGCTATTGCAAATGGCAATAATTTGAGCATGTTCATCATGCCTCCCAAAATATTGTGCTAATTGTTCAAAACAGTTGGTTATTTAAACCAATGAATAAATCGTTCTATTTTTGATGGGACTGGCGAAAAAAGACGCACTGATCCCGTGATTAGCCAATAATTGGGGGACGATAAGGTAAGAGGTGAATGCCAGAGACTGGCGGGAGTATTTGTTGGATAATTAATTCAAGGTGAATATTGCGGCTACTATCTTCTTCATCCTGCACAAGATAGGCATTTAAATGAAAGCTTGCACAAAATCCACCTTCACAACAAGCACAGTCACCAGCTTTACATTTTTCACAGTCTTCATCAGCATGATTGTGGGTAGCTTCTACTGAATTTTCATCGTGATGGTGATTATTGTCATTCATTAATTGATGATGCATATTTTTAGCGGATTGCATAATATGCGTGGCAGAAGAATCATTATGATGTTCTTCACAATTCATAGGTTCAGCAATAACTAAGCCATGCTGCGTAAGCAACATAGTTAGCATTACTATTTTAAACCACCTGAAAAGCCTTAACATGCTGATTCCTTCTTTACCATCATAAACTTTAACAACTTGTGAAAATAACTCTATGATCCTGATCAAATTTTAAACCAAAACTTATATTTACATTTTTAGCTCACCAAATAGATTTAAAATCTCTGGGTTGTCTAATTTAAACTGATGGGATTGAAGCCAAGCATAAGCATCATCATAAGAAACAAAGACTCTGCGTTCATAACCCGGTTCTGAATATGGGATCATTTTTTCCAACTGTTCAGCTTTAAGTGCACTAGGCTTGTACACATGACAATCTTTAATACAGCCATTTTTAATGAACCAAGCATAGTGCTCCGCAACTATCGGCTCTATTCCGGGCACACCCAACTCCCATTCATCAAAAAATGATAAAATGGCCCACTGTTCGCCTATCAGTGGAGACGTTTTTTGCCTAAATTCTTTAACATACTGAATAATGGCTTCTTCATTCCATGCACCTCCAAACCACTGCACGACTATATTATTACTAACAGTGATTTTCCACCTGCCATGGACACTAAACATACACACCCCCTTGAACATTGATTTAACAACCTATTCTGCTTTATGCAACCCACTCTATAGCTCTAAAACCAGAAAAAAGTAAAGGTTGGTGAAACAAATAAATTAACAAAGAGTGCCGACTTAGCAATGTTACAAAAGAAGGCATTTGATATTGATTTGCCGAAGGTATACCAAAACTTTTGAAATGTGCAGCCCAGATACCGAGTAACGGTAAAGCCAACCAAGGAAATAGAGTAACTAAATCACTAGGATGTTTTGATACATAATATTCAAAATAGTTAAAAGGCCAATTCCAAGGTATTTCTATAGCTAAATATGCACCAAAAATAAATATAGAAAGCAGCAAAGAAAGTTTAGGCTTGTCCACCAACCAAACTAACAAAAGCGTCGCAACTGCTATGAAGTGTAATATACCAAAGTAAATCCAGTGTTCAGGCAAGGTAAAAAGTGAAGATAATGTTACTAGAAGCGCAGCACTAGTTATCTTAACCATTCGACAACTTAACTTCTTCGCTGATATACCACCCTGATAGGAATAAACCAAACTGGCACCAACTGAAAACAAAAACAGACTTACAATTAATGCTCTAAACTCTTTCCAGAAAATGCCATTGGGTATGTCTGTTGTGACATAGCCAAAATGGTTTAAATCCCAGACAAAATGAAAAGCTACCATCAATATAATTGCAGTAGCTCTCATCGAGTCGATATAATTATTTCTTCGCTTTAAAGCCAAAACTTGATACCTGCAACAAAAGCAGTATCACGAGTACTTTGCCCATTTAACTTGGCAAAGTCGGCTGTATTACCAAATTTATTTGTCCACTCAACGCCAACATAGGGAGCAAACTGGCGGGTAAACTCATAACGAACCCGAAAACCAATAGCACTGCTAGATAGACCACTACCAAGGTTATTTTGGACGTCATCCTTACCGTAAAACGTCAACTCTGCTCGTGGTTGAACAATTAACTTTTGTGTGAGTAATAGCTCATACTCTGCTCTAAGCGATAATGCTGTATTGCCTTTTTCGCCCAAGTAGGCAGTCATATCGAGATCAAACCAATATGGAGCAAGCCCCCTCACGCCAAAAGCTAGCCAATGGCGGTTTTCACCGTCCTTGCTGTAATCAAATCGTATCCCCGCTTGTGTATCCCAATATGTTGAAACTGCGTGACTCCATAAAATATCAGTTTGGTTTTCTTCTAAACTACCTTTGCTGAAGTCACCCTCGGTTTTTATGACTAATCTATCAAAAGTAGTGCCATACCATGCCTGAAAGTCAAATACACCTGCGTTTGTTTGCTCATTATATTCAAGACGATCTCCTAGTAGCGCATAAAATGAATGTTCATCTGCCAAGGTTAATCGTTTGTCGCTATTGAGTGCATAAGGACCTTCAGTCAAAGTTGTGCCTGCTGCATAAGCATGTGGGTCTCTAGCATCTTTAGGTGCATCTCCACCTTGTGCTTGCATTTTAGAATCACCCATCTCAGCCATCTCATCTTTTGCAGATACAGATACACTTATAAGGGGCAAACCTATTAATAATAGTCTTAACGTATTGGTTAGTATTAATTTTCTCATGATACAACTACCTCTCTAAACATACCTGCATCCATGTGGAATAATAAATGGCAATGCCATGCCCAACGACCTACGTCATGAGGTGTTGTTAAAAAACTAATTCTTTGCGCTGGTTGTACGGGGATAGTATGGCGACGAACCTGAACATCTCCTTGCTCATTCTCTAAATCGCTCCACATACCGTGCAGGTGCATGGGGTGTGTCATCATTGTATCGTTTTGTAAAATAACTCTTAAACGTTGATTGTGTTTCATGTGGACTGGCGTGCTTTTTCCGAACTCCAAGCCATCAAATGACCAACTATAACGCTCCATGTTTCCAGTTAAATGTAATTCAATTTCAGCTTCTGGCTCTTGCTGGTTTGTAATTCCCTCAAGAGAATGTAAATCTGCAAGTGTTAAAACACGGCGACCATTTTTACGTAAACCTATACCGGGATCATCTAGATTTGTTCTGGGCATATCAACACGCATATCAACTGAGGCTCCATACTCTGTTTCTGCATGACGCACTTTGGTGCTAGCAACAGCCAATGGGCTTTTAGTTATTCCATGTTTACTATGATCCATCGCCATCGAACCGTGGCCCATTGAGCTATGACCCATTTTTTTAGAATTCAAACCCGACATGTCTGCCATACCAGCCATTGTGGAATGCTCACTTCCTTGGGCCATTTTACCCATCATATCTGTCATCGTTAGCCACTCAACAGGATCTAGAGCAGGTACTGGTGCATCAATATTAGGTGCCGTTGATAAAGTTCCTTTAGCATAACCTGAACGATCCATGCTTTGAGCAAAAATGGTATACGCATCATTTTTTGGCTCAACAATCACATCATAAGTTTCACCGGGGCCAAATCTAAATTCATCGACTGTCACAGGTTCAACATTTTGTCCATCAGCTTGTACAACTGTTAACTTCAGCTCAGGTATTCTTACGTCAAAAAACGTATTGCTAGCGCCGTTAATAAACCTGAGTCTAACCTTTTCTCCGGCTTTAAACATTCCACGCCAATTTGCCATTGGCGCAGTGCCATTCATTAAAAAAGTCATTGCTGATGCTGATAAATCTGTAAGATCTGTAGGGTTCATTCTCATTTTATTCCACATTTCACGGCGCTGTAGCGCGTTTGAAACGCTGCTATTTGAAATGTCATCAAAAAACTCTGGAACGGTAGGTTGGTTGAAGTTGAACACATCGCTCTGGACTTTTAACTTGCGAAACAAATCCATTGGGTCATCATCAGTCCAATCAGATAATTGGATAATATGCTCATTATCTGCACTAATAATATCCTTTTCTTTTGGCTCAATGATTAATGCACCGTACATACCTGTCATTTCTTGAAAGCCACTGTGTGAGTGATACCAATACGTGCCACTTTGTTGCAGCTTAAATTTATAAACAAAGGTTTCACCCGGCATTATCCCTTTAAAGCTAATACCCGGAACGCCATCCATTTGATACGGAAGAATGATGCCATGCCAATGAATTGAACTCGGTACTGATAATTTATTCGTTACTCTAATCGTAACATCATCACCTTCTCTAAGGCGCAAGGTAGGCGCTGGTATTGAGCCATTTATTGTCGTAGCGGTTCTTACAACACCTGTGAAGTTTACTGGTGACTCATCTATCACCAGATCTATTACTTCCCCACTTAGTTCGGGCACAGTACCTGTTATTGTTCCCGCCGCTAAAGATGAAGCAGCATGAAGAATACTTGGAAAAGCAGCTAATACACCGCCAGCAGCTAATCCTTGTACAAAGCGTCTACGTGGCGTAGAAACTCGATGTAATGGATTGTTATTTCTCATTTGACTCTCCGTTGTTTGACCAATAAATTAGTGTGACCAATGAATGTGCTTGATCTTCCATTCACCGTCTTGTTTTACGAGAACCATTGTTTCCATGCTTTGATAATCGCGCTCTTTACCTTTGTAAGTACCTTTAGTATGACTGCGCGAAGCAGAGATAGCGGTGTTTCCAAGTACCGTCACTTGGTGTTCTAGTGTTTTGCTCTTCATAGAAGCGAGATATTTCATATCCGACAGCATATGGTGATGGGCGTATTCATCAGCACTTCTTTCAACACGTCCTCCCTCGTAGATGGTGACATCATCCGCTAACTGCGCTCTAGCCTGTTCTTTATTGCCAGTTTCAAGTGCTTGATGAAATGTCAAAACAACTTTTGCAGCAGGGGTATCTACACCTTTAAACAAGCCTTTTCCTTTGTGTTTATCACCGTGAGCGTTTGCTGTGAAACTAAACGTCATTAACAAAACGAGTAATATATTTATTGTTTTCATTTTCATTCTCTCTTTTAGGTTTCAATTTGCAGGGCCAACAACACTAGTAAGCCCAGCCGTTACAGATAAAATGGCAAAAGCTACTACCATTTCTATTGAGATAGATTTAGATAGTGCGTCTCTGCCATCGTTATTTTTAAGTTGTGGGACGAGTTTTAATTTATGCTTAGCTGCGATGCCCAATATCGAAGTGACGAGAGCTAATTTAAGCAGCAGTGTTTGCCCATAGCTTGAACTAAACAGCTCTTCAACATTTCCAACTAATTGAAAAGCTAACCAAAGGCCAGCAATTAACAATAGACTCACCGCTATACTTGCTTGCCTTCCAAATTTGTCCATCACTGAGTAGAGCTGCTCATAGTCCTGTTCATCGCAAGCTTGTTTAAGCGGAAACAACGCTCCGAACCACCAAGCCATAACAAGCACATGGAGCATCAGCAATACTTTTTCGAACACGCCTAGCTCAGATACATGGCCTACTAAGGTAAAGGTGTATGCAAGTAAAAATAAACTAGATACCAAACTGCCTTGTTTTAGGTAATTGTTCAGTACTACTGATTTGAGTTTGAACGGTGATATTAATACCAATATTGCTATCATTACCCCTATAGTTCGAAGCAAAGTTCCATCACCAATAGAAGAGTCCCACATAATACCTAACATATCAGGGTCGAATGCACCTTGAATGCCTTCTTCTGCCATTGCACCAGTACTTGCAAAGAACCAAACACCATTAGCAATCAAAGCGACGATGATCGAAGCCCTCATCCATCTCAGGTTTGCTGTCAATGAATTGTTATGACATTCATTGCGCTCAAAAATCGGCCTGAAAAATGTATAACCAGCAATACAGGCAAAGCCAACGTAAAATACAACTTTTGACAGCACAGTGACTGTATTCCAGATATACATTTCCATAGCAATCACTCCATTAGATTAATGAACCATAAAGCCAAAACTATCTTTCATTTTGTGCCCATCTTTACCTAAGAAAGTAACATCAACAACATAGTTAGCAGGTGCAAGTTTCGGTAGTTTCCACGTAAATTCGGTATTGGCCTCTTTAGTAGGTTTGAAGCCGAACTTAACCTTTTCACCTTTTTTGTTTTTCAATGTAATTTTGACTACACGAACTTCTTTGCTAAATGCCAATGTTAACTTTTCTGGAGTCTTCATTAGCATTGCATTATCAGCAGGCACGCTTTTTTCAAGATGCACATGCGCGAAAACCGCACTACTAAAAACAACGCTGATTACGGTTAAAAGTTTAATTAATGTTTTCATATTTACCTCTATTTAATTTATGTATTAACGACTAAATTTGTCTTTGAAAATTTGATTACTGGGTATACCAACATCAGTAATTATTTGTTCCACTTCACTCATCATTGCTTCTGGGCCGCACAAGTAAAATTCTGTATACAGGAATTTTACGTTTTGGCTCAAATACGGCAGCAGTACTTGCTGTACATAGCCAGAATGCCCTTGCCATTGTTCTGAAGGGTTAGAAAGTGTGGGAATATAAGAAAAGTTTTTATGCTGCTCACTCAATGAGTTCAACTCATCGCAGTAGAGCAAATCATCTTCAGTTCGCGCACCATAGATGAGAGTCAAATCACTTTCGTCTTGACGTTTTTTCAACTGTTCAAAAATGATCGCTCTGAGTGGAGCAAGTCCTGAACCAGCGCCAATAAAGATGCGAGGAACCTTTTTACCTGAAGTCGCGTAAAAATCAGAAAAAGGACCTTTTGCGATTATCGTTTCACCAACTTCGAGTGACCCTAAATAGCTTGAACCTATACCTGCATTATAACCATCTTTAGCCGTTTGCCAGCGGATGTTGAAGGTTAGCTCATCTGTTTCTTGATCAAAGTTAACCAAGGAGTAATGGCGAGTTACGCCGTCATGTGAAAACTTTCCATGAGAATAACTTTCCCAGTATTTTTCAAAGTTCTCTGGCATATCATCTGGCCGTAGGCTATTCACCCCTGCTGGCACGTCAAATTGCATATATGCACCAGCTTTAAATGCCAATTGTTTGCCTGATTTCAGCTTAAATTTCACTTCCTTGATAAAAGGAGTAATGAAATTAGTCGCAACCACAACTAGCTCATGATTTTCAATATTGCGATCAGTATTAACTTCAATCGAACTAATTTCAGAGAATCTATGCTGACATCCAAGCCGAAAGCCTTCCTTAAGTTGCTCTTGAGATAAATGTTCCCGTTCAGGTAGTGTGATTGGTAATTTAGTTGAACTTAAGAACACGCATTTGCCACATGTACCACCGCCACCACAACTTGACGATAGGTATACACGTGAACTAGCAAGCCCTTCTAATACAGTAGAGCTGCCAACTGCTGAAATGTCAGTAATTGTATTTTCATTGGAAAAAGTCACAGCCACTTTTTGCCTGTTAGTGCCCCAACCTAGCTTCAGTAAACCACTTCGATACTGTTGTATCAGCCAAGTAACACCAGTAATTGAAAGGAATAGCGTTGCAAAAGCAAATGCAATGATCAACCAATGGTTAAACCCTCCAGAATTGCCATAGTCCATAAAGTGGAGCTTCATCATCAAATCTTTTAATCTGAAATCATCATTGGCATGGCGAAGTACTTGACCAGTAACACTGTCTAAATAAATAGTTGTATTATTTTCATCCTCAACAGCAACTTTCCACATTGGATTTAGCTGCCTTATGTGATCAGAAAATGGTGGTTGAGATAACTCTGGCGCAGTTAATTTCCCCTCACCTGAGTAGGAATTTTTTGCTAAAGTTATAATTTGTTCTTCAGACAGATTAAATCGCTTACCTGTTACAGCATCAAATAGCATTGAGTGACGCACTTGGTAGCTATGTAGGCCCATATCGAATACCAAGTGATAGTAGGGCTGATGTAAAACCCATATAAGCTTTACTTCCTGCGGAGACTCACTAGTAATATCTTCAATAGGGATTAGGTTAAAATCAGCAATGTTACCTTCGTGATGAGAATAAACTCTATGCTCGTTGCCACTGGCTTTACTGTGATCCATTAAATTGAAGTAAAGGCCCGTACCTAACCAAACAAGTAGTTGTAAACCAACCACTAAAGAAAGCCATTTGTGTATCGATGTATTTAATTTAAATAGTCGCATCAAATGCCCCCTTTTTAGTGGAGGTGAACACTCGAAAATACGTCAAAATAACTCCCGTAATCGTGGCCATTAGACCTAAAGTTGCAACCAAGAACAAAAACCAGTTAGATACATTTTCGCCGTCATCGTAATCCATGATATGAAAGCGCCACATCCAATCAAACAATCGCCAGTAATCATGACGCTTGGCAACAAGCGCTCCTGTTTGTTGACTTATATAAAATGTCGGTGTAGCGAATTGCTCAAACGTCACTCTCCAAGCAGGTAAATGCCTAGGGGACAACTCAGCAGGCATGTTTGTCGCTGACTTAATCAACCTTATACTGTCGATTTTATGATTCATCGCATAATGGTATTGTGCGATTTCTTTTGCTTTGATTTCATCAACTAGGGCTTGAACAGCCCCAGTCTCAGCATCAATTACTACTTTCCCATGTTCTCCATTAATAAAAGAATACAAAGGCTTTCCTCTGCTTTGAATAAGCCTGACTTGCCTAGCTTCAGGGTAATCAACAACAAGTTCTGCAATGGAATAATCCACACTTTCTAAATCTATTCCAGCTTTCTTACTCTTAGCTAAGGACTCGCCATGTATATAGTGAATATCCATAATCACCATATACATGCCAGTGATAGACCAGAAAAGGAATTGTATTCCGACAAAAGCCATTAGCCATTTGTGATATTTTCTAGCCGTGCAAAGCATTATTCTCTGACTCCACATTAGAAAGCTCTTTGTTAAAGGCATTTACTTCAGGCTTTTTAACGATTGAATAAATTACAGGAAGTACAATAAGCGTTAGCAGCACAGCACTTGTCATTCCGCCTACCATAGGTGCAGCAATACGACTCATAACCTCAGAACCTGTACCTGTACCATATAAAATAGGCATTAGACCGATAATAATTGTGGCAACAGTCATCATTACTGGACGAACTCGTAAGCCAGCACCGTGCAATAATGCATCTTGATATGCATCATCTGAGATGGGTTCTGCTCGCTCAACCGCTTTTTCCTTCAGCTCAGCAAGCGCCTGATTGAGATATACCAACATTATCACGCCTATCTCAACGGCTACACCAGCCAGAGCTATAAAGCCCACTCCAACGGCTACTGAGAAATTAAACCCTTCTAGATACATCAACCATAAGCCACCAATCATTGCCATAGGCAAGGTAACGATAATGATAGCCACCTCACTAAACGCTCTGAAGTTTAAGTAAAGCAGAATAACAATAATGGCTAGTGTTAAAGGCAATACATAAGTGAGCTTTTCTTTCGCTCTTTCCATATATTCGTATTGTCCGGCCCAAGTAATCGAATAACCTGCTGGTAATGTCAGGTTATTCGCTAAGTGTTCCTTAGCATTTTCAACATAAGTACCAACATCAACGCCATCAATATCAATGAAAGTCCAGCCATTGATTCTGGCATTCTCACTCTTAATACCCGGTGGACCATTCTCTACTCGAATATCTGCAACATCACCTAGCGCAATGCGTTGACCATTTGGTGTTACAACAGGTAGTTGTGATAGCTGCTCAGGAGAGTCCCGATAATCTTGTGGATAGCGTAAGTTAACGGGATAGCGTTCTTGCCCTTCTATCGTTTGCGTCACATTCATACCGCCTATTGCAGTAGAAACCACTTGTTGGACATCTTCAATATTTAGCCCAAAGCGACTTGCCTTATCTCGTGAAATATCAACCTTGATATATCGTCCACCTGCAACACGCTCAGAGTAAACTGACGCTGTGCCTGTCACTTTTGGCAAGAGTTGTTCTATTTGTTGGCCGATATCCTGAATAACATCAAGCTCTGGTCCAGCGACTTTAATACCCACAGGCGTTTTTATACCTGTAGCTAACATGTCAATGCGGGTTTTGATTGGCATAACCCAAGCATTGGTTAAGCCCGGAAATTTAACTAATTTATCAAACTCAGCTTTTAATGATTCTGTAGTCACACCTTCTCGCCACTGATCTTGCGGCTTCAATTGAATAAAGGTTTCAATCATGGTTAGAGGCGCAGGGTCCGTAGCGGTTTCAGCTCGTCCTACTTTACCAAATACATTTTCAACCTCTGGAACAGTGCGGATAAGCTTGTCTGTTTGCTGCAATAACTCTCTTGCTTTACCAATAGAAATACCGGGATAAGTAGTAGGCATATACATGAGATCGCCTTCATCCAACGGAGGAATGAATTCACTACCAATTTTATCGACAGGCCAAAAACCAACGATAGTCACTAATACTGCTGCTACTATTGTCGATTTTGGAAACTTCATGACTTGCTTCAAAACAGGCATGTAAATAGCAATCAATAATCGGTTTAACGGGTTTTTCTTTTCAGAAACAACCTTGCCTCGAATAAAGTAGCCCATCAAAACAGGCACCAATGTTATCGCCAAACCTGCTGATGCCGCCATTGCATAGGTTTTAGTATAGGCAAGCGGTGAGAACATTCTGCCTTCTTGCGCTTCCAAGATAAACACTGGTAAGAATGAGACAGTTATGATCAGCAAGCTAAAAAATAATGCAGGTCCGACTTCACTCGCAGCCTTGGCTACAATTTGCCAACGGTTTTCATCTGTTAATGGTGTTTTCTCCATATGCTTATGCATATTTTCAATCATCACTATTGCACCATCAGTCATCGCACCAATCGCGATAGCGATACCGCCTAATGACATAATGTTGGCATTGATGCCTTGCATATACATGATGATAAACGACACCAAAATACCCAATGGTAGAGTAACAACAGCAACAATTGATGAGCGAAGATGAAACAGGAAAGCAACACAGACAATAGCAACAACAGCAAGCTCTTCAAGCAACTTGCTCCAAAGATTGTCAACTGCACGATCTATTAACTTCGATCTGTCATAGACAGGAACAATTTCTACACCTTCAGGTAAAGATGATTTGAGCGACTCAAGCTTTTCTTTTACCCCATTTATGGTTTGTTGAGCGTTTTCACCAAAGCGCATGACAACAACCCCACCAACAACTTCGCCTTCACCATTAAGTTCTGCGATACCACGGCGCATTTGAGGACCAAGGTTAACGTTGGCAACATCACCAATACGCAACGGCGTGCCTTTTTCGTTAATACCAAGTGGTATTTTCTCTATATCACTGACAGATTGAATATACCCTGTAGCAGTAACCATATATTCAGCTTCCGCCATTTCAATAACTGATGCACCAGTTTCTTTGTTCCCTTTTTGTAAAGCTATTTGTATTAAACTTAAAGGAATACCGTAAGCTCTCAATTTGTCAGGATCTACTTGCACTTGATACTGCTTAACCATGCCCCCAACGGCTGCAACCTCTGAAACGCCAGCAACAGTTTGCAGTTCATACTTTAAAAACCAATCTTGAATACTTCTTAATTGGCTTAGGTCATGATTACCTGACTTATCTGTTAAAGCATAGATGTACACCCAGCCCACACCTGTTGCGTCAGGACCTAATTGAGGCTTTGCTGAATCAGGAAGGCTTGATGCGACTTGGCTTAAGTATTCAAGCACTCTGCTTCTAGCCCAATATAAATCAGTATCATCATCAAAAATGATATAGACGTAGGAATCACCAAAAAATGAATAACCACGAACAGTTTGTGCTCCCGGTACAGACAACATCGCTGTAGTCAGTGGGAAAGTCACTTGATCTTGAACAACCTGTGGCGCTTGTCCCGGATAGCTCGTCTTAATAATGACTTGTACATCTGAAAGATCTGGAATTGCATCTACAGGCGTTTTTTGTAAAGAATACAAACCGCCAAAAGCAATAATTAAGGTAACCAGCAATACAAAGAAACGATTGCCGATTGACCATCTAATAATTGATTCAATCATCATTTACTCCCAGCTTAATGATTCGAGTGATCAACTACAGGCTTATTTTCTTTGCCGTGTTGTTCGCCTGATTCAAGGGAGATTTCAGTGATCACTAAGTCATCTCTTACCTCAAAGGTGAAAGTGACATTATCACCAACATTGAAATCAACCATTTCTATATTGTCCGCGACGATAAAATCCATCGTCGCAGCAGGTCTATCCCATTTCTCTATTGGGCCTCTGCTAATATTTAGAATCCGTGTATCAATATCAATCGCATTGATCAAACCTGATACGGTTGCTGATGATACTTCTTCACTCATATCAACAGACTCACTCATGATATGAATTCCAGTAATTTCATATCCACCATCTTCGGTTTTACTCACTTCAAAGTGCAAAGATTGACCAGACTTTAATGAGTCAATATCGACTTTTTCAGCCACAGTAAAATCCATAACCATCTCCGGCCAATCCCAAGCTTCAGCAGGACCATGAGTAATGTTAACCATGCGATGACCCGCCATAACGCTGTTGATTTCGCCTTCCATCCAAACAGAGTTAGGCACTTCATCATGAGTCATTCGTTTGAAATCAGAATTTTTGCTTGATTCGGAATCAATCAGGAATTGAGCTGATGTCACCACAACATCATCCTCATTAAGACCCTCTAAGATTTCGATACTATCCATATCAACCCGGCCAATTGTCACTTCGATAGACTTAAATTGCCCATCCCCCAAAGCAAGCACAACTCTGTCTTGTTTACCTGTACGAATGACAGCTTCTTTAGGTACGAGTATGGTGCTTTCAGCTTGATTGGAGTGAATAGATACTTGTGCAAACATGTTCGGTTTTAATTGATAGTCTGGGTTATCAAATCTCAGTCGCACTCGGAGTGTGCGTGTTTTACTGTTCAATGTTGGATAGATATAATCAACGACACCAGCCCAGTCCTCACCGGGTAAATAATCCAGAGTCATTGATACTGGCAGACCTTTTTTAATCAGGGCGGCTTGCCGTTCAAACACCTCTGCTTCAACCCACACTTGATCTAGTTGACCAATGCTTAGAATAGTATTACCCGGTTTGACGTAGAAGCCTTCTCTAACTTTCAGGTCATCAACAACACCCGCCTGAGGGGAGTAAAAGGTGATGGTTTGCTGTACCTTTCGTGTCTTTTCTAGCTTTTGAATGAAGTCTGATGAAAGCTGTAATGCTTTAAGGCGATCTTTCGCCGCCGAAATTAAGGAACTATTATTACGCTTTAAAGCTATTAACAGTTCTTCTTGCGCGTTAACTAACTGAGGAGAATACAGCGTATAAAGAGGCTGACCTTTTTCTACAGGGTTACCTGCTGCTTTGATGTAAAGTTTTTCAATCCAACCATCAACACGTGGGTGGATATGAATTAGCTTATCTTCATCATATTGAACGTAACCTACTGTTGAGATTTCAGTATGCATATTTTTCAGTTCAACAGGTGCAGTGCGAACCCCAAGGTTATTCACTACATGAGGCGCAATTTTTACTGCTCCGGGACCAAAGTCATCGCCAGATGACTCTTCCTCATACACAGGAATTAAATCCATCCCCATAGGCGACTTACCGGGCTTGTCCCGGCGGTAATTAGAATCCATCGGTGCGACCCAGTACAGCGGTTTTTTCTCTGCTGATGTCGCTTCATCAGTATTACTGTTTGAATCTGTACCTTGACTTAAACTCAATGCTCCTGCACCCAATGCAGCTCCAATTATGACGGCAATAATTGTTTTCGTATTCGTTGACATTATTTTTCTCCAAATTGCTGATTGGATAAGTGCTGAGTTTGCAGTGGCTTATGTTCAGCATTTGATTTAGATTTAGAATGCGTAAAGAAATAGTTGATGCGAGCAACTGTTTTAAGTGCATCAACATCAATTCTTAAAGCTGATATTCTGGCATTTAATTCGGCAATTCTTGCTCGAACAACTTCGGCAAAATCGCCATCATCATTGGTGTAAGCCGTCAAAGACGCTTCCGCTTGGTCATGAGTTTGTTTAAGGAGTTGTTCTTGATAGATAGATTGTCTATCAGATAAACGCTTAAGCTGTCTAAGCTCCTTTTCCACTGCACTGATCATTTGTTTTGTCAGCAATAACTTCTCGGTTTTAACCGCTTCTGATTCAGCAATAGAAGCTGCAACTTGCTTATCTTGTTTATTCTCAGTGAACAACGGTAAGTCAAATGTTACGCCAACAGAAAATAAGTCAGCTCGGCTATCACCTGAAGGCATATTGTCACGATATGCATAGCTTGCATTGACACCCCATTGTGGCTCATATTGCTGTTTAGCTAATTCAACACCTTTTTCTGAAGCTTTGCGTTTTACATCAATTGCAAGTATGGCTGGATGATCCGCAAGTTCCTGAGCCAATACATTCCTTGAGTAGTTAGATGCTTTAAGGACGGTTGGATTCTTCAATCGAATCGAGGGCAATTCTTTTGATACACTAAACTCAAGAGGTAGAGCGTCAAAATTAAATGATTCATTCAAACGTTCTGCATCGTAAATATGAAGCCACTCATTGAGACGAGCGATTGTCATTTCTAGTTTCTGCTTTTGCGAAGTTAATCTGTCATCTAACTGCACAATTTCCAACTGAGCACGAATAACATCTTGCTGTCTGGTTTTACCAACAACGTTTGAGTAACTAGCTTTAGCCACTTCCGCCATCTGCTCAAAAAGCGCCCAATCCGCCTCAATCAAATTAATAGTCTGTTGTGCTAAGTAAGCATCTAGCCAAAGTTGTGACACTTGGCTTTTCAACTTCGCTTTACGATCCTCGCGTAGCAGGGGAAATTTCGTAGACTCAATTTTTAACTGGTCTTGTTTGATCTCTAGGCTATCTCCTCTCGGAAACATTTGAGAGACGCCAACCTTTAGCTGCGTCATTCCTTCCTGATCTAAGTCCCAAGTATCTGTTGGTAAATTCATTATCCCAAGCGATACTTTCGGATCAGGCATAGTACCTGAAGCGATACTTCTATTTTCAACCGCACTTTGTTTCAATCGGCTACCATGAAGCCAAGGATCATTTTGCTGAGCTAAGGTTATTGCTTGTTCAAGTGACACTACTTTCTCAGCTTGAGCTGAGAATACAGATAAGCCGAGTAATAGTGCAGTTGAAAGTGAAGTAAGGTTTGAAGCGTTCAATTTCATTAGAATTGCTCCTCGTATGTCTTAACTTTTGCATATACTTCGCTCGTTCCATCTTTAAATAGAATTAACACGTTGTATGGCATAAAGCGGTCACCGACTTCCATACCGGGAGAGCCAACTGGCATTGCTGGAACTGAAAGCCCAATCGCATTCGGGTGCTCTTCTGATAAGAACTGCTGAATAAATTTAGCGGGTACATGACCTTCAAAGGCAAATCCATTTCTGCTCACTGCCGTGTGGCAGGAGCGGTAATTAGGCTTAATACCATACTTAGTTTTGATATTGCCGATGTTTCGGAAATCTTTGGAATGCGCAACGATCCCTTCGTCTTCAATATGAGTTATCCATTTTTTACAACACCCACAAGTAGGGGTTTTATAAACGATTAACTCCAAAGGTGTTACGTCGTTATTGTGTGCATGTTTATGTTCATTAGCGTTTGCAAACGCAGGTGAAAGCAGCATTACAACTGCTATTTTTAAATACTTATTGATCATTTTTGCCCCCAGACATCGCTGGAAAATAGCTATAGCGCTACGACGCTATATTGACTAACAGAAAAATTAATTACATGTGCGCGAAATTTGGACGCACTAATCCTGTATTAGGCAAAAATTGGTGGACGATAAAGGGAAGTGGAAATTGAATGAGGTTGTTTAGATTGCAGAGCAGCTACAGATTCACTCAATATTTGAATATCTGTCGAGTCAACACTGGAATTTAGGACAGTCGTAGATGAGCAAGCATTTGCAGGACAAACACATTCAACATCACAACAATCTTCTGATTGACCATTACTGCTTTTATTCATTTCACCGTGGTTCATTCCTTCATGATGACTCATCTTGGAATGATCCATGCTCATGTGTGACTCGTGAGAGCCTGAAGACATTTCGCAAGACATAGCAGAGTACGCAAATGCTTGCCCTACAAAGGCAACCAGCATAAGCGTTATCACTAAGACTTTTGAAAATGCTTTAGACATAAAATTCTCTTACAAATACACAACTCCAATATTAATGTAAATTTTCGACTAAGTAAAGTGATGCTGTGTAAACATTTATGAATATTTGATTATCGTCAATTTTTGAAAGGGGAACATGTAACATTAATAATCTCGTTTGACTGTTTAGTAGTCAAAAGTTAAACCGTTGCGCATGATTGGAACATCTATTAAGTCCAACTAGTTTATCTTGTAATGCATATACATCCCCGTCAAATGAATTGATATACAGCGAAGGAGTATGCTCGCTTATTGATAAACATTACGTCCTTAATGACATAAATTTAATATCCCGTAAACTCAAAATGGTCACGTTAGGTGCTCACGATACAAGCGGCAAATCTCTCTTGTTAGTAGAGAGAGTTTTGCCGGGGAACTCAAATCTGTTCGTGAGGGTAAGAAAATAAGTATTAATTAGTCTGTATCAATAATTAAGGTGAGTTAAAACCGAGTCTTTTGAATATCACTTTAGCTATCTAATGACTTAATTATCCCACACTCTTCAATGGTATTATCAGAATTACACGTATTAGCCATTTGTTGTAATTCGTTTTTTAAGGCTTTTAATTCTTTCATACGTTTATTTACTAAAGCTAATTGTTGCGCAATCAGCGCATTTACACTTGAGCAACTTTCTTCTGGTTTATTTTTTAGGTCGATAAGACGTTTGATATCAGTAAGAGAAATATCGAGACTGCGACAATGTTTTACGAATTCTAATTGCTTCAAAGCAGTAACGTCATACAATCTGAAGTTACCTTCTGTACGCTCTGGATCAGAAAGTAACCCTTCTCTTTCATAGTATCTGATAGTTTGTATAGAACAGCCGGATGTTTTCGATAATTCACCTATTTTCATAATATTTTCTTTTTAAACTTGACTCTATAGTTACTATAGGTTTTACACTTGAATTATACAAGTAAGGCGGAGTTAAAAAATGAGCGGTTGTGGCTGTGAAGTAGAATTAAAAGATGACCAACAAAAAACAGTGCTTTATTGGCTTTTAGCTATAAATGCCACGATGTTTGTATTTGAAATTGGTTTAGGTTGGTTATCTGAATCAACCGCATTAATTGCTGATTCGTTAGATATGCTAGCTGATGCTATCGTCTATGCCATTGCCTTATATGCCGTGGGGAAGTCAATCCAACATAAAGCTAATGCAGCATTAGTAAGTGGTTATTTCCAATTGGGGTTAGGGGTTCTAATTCTTCTCGATATAGCTAGGAGACTAGTTGGAGAAAGTGAGCCTCATTCTTGGTTTATGATTGGAGTTGGTTCTGTGGCTTTAATCGCTAATGTCATTTGTTTGATGCTTATACGAAAGCACAATAATGATGAAGTGCATATGAGGGCTAGCTGGATATTTTCAGCTAATGATGTGATCGCAAACCTTGGTGTTGTATTCGCTGGCATACTTGTCATGGTGCTAGAACAGCGCTGGCCTGATATTGTTATTGGTAGCATCATTTCAATGTTAATTCTTCGAGGTGCTTACATGATATTAACGGATGCCAAACAAGAATTAGTATCGGCTCAATATACATCTGAAGTATCAGATAAAAATAAACAATCAACCTGCTGCAATTCAAAGTAAGGAAGCTCATATGAGTCAAGAATATCTAGAAAAAACAGAGATAGTTAACTTTGAACACCCCACTATCCAATCATTAATAACAGAGCGAAAATGGCATGAGCTTGATGACTACAACAAGATTGGCACTGCTTATCAGTTTGTAAAAGACGAAATACTATTTGGCTATAACGAAAGCGACGATATTTCCGCAAGTGAAGTTTTATCTGACGGATACGGGCAATGTAACACTAAGGGCAACCTTTTAATGGCCTTATTACGTGGATTAGGTATTCAGTGCCGATTTCATGGTTTCACAATTGATCAGCAACTTCAAAAAGGAGCTATTCCTACCTATGTCTTTTGGTTAGCACCCAAATACATTATTCATAGTTGGGTTGAAGTTTTCTTTGATGGTGAGTGGATCAATTTAGAGGGCTTTATTTTAGATAATCAATATCTCACTTCAATACAGCAAAAGTTTAATCAAATAAAAGACAATTTCTGTGGTTATGGTGTTGCAACAAAATGTTTTTCATCACCAGATACAGATTGGCGCGGAACCGACACATATATTCAAAAAGAAGGGATTCACGACGATTTCGGACTTTATAATTCCCCTGATGAGTTTTACCTTGAAAAAGGCACTAATTTGTCTGGAGTCAAACGCTGGATGTATCAAAAAGTGATCCGCCACCTAATAAATTTCAATGTCACTAATCTAAGAAAAAATAAAGCGCTGGAGGTACAAAATGCGTAGTCATAGTCATAGTCATAGTCATCAACATGGAACAGACGACAGGATTGGTTGGGCATTTTTTCTGAATGTTACCTTTACGATTATCGAATTTATTGGTGGTTGGCTCACCAACAGTACCGCTATTATGGCTGATGCGGTGCATGACTTAGGAGATAGTTTATCGATTGGCTTTGCATGGATATTAAGTCGTTTTTCAAACAAAGCAGCGCCAGATAAATACAGCTATGGTTACCGCCGACTTACACTGTTCGGGGCATTGGTAAATGGCATTGTATTAGTAATTGGCTCAATTTGGGTGTTGTTTGAAGCAATTCCAAGGTTATCTAACCCTGAAATGCCTGTGGTTGAAGGAATGTTAGGGCTTGCGATACTCGGTGTTGCTGTCAATGGATATGCCGTATTCAAATTAAAAGCTGGTGAAACTTTAAATGAAAAAGTACTAACTTGGCATTTACTGGAAGATGTTTTGGGTTGGGTCGCCGTTCTAATTGTTTCAATTGTATTGTTATTTGTAGAACTGCCAATACTAGACCCACTGCTATCAATTGGTTTTACATTATTTATCTTATTTAATGTTTTCAGAAATCTAAAATCTACACTTGTTTTGTTCCTTCAAGCCGCACCAGATGAAGAAACTCAACAAAATATCAAACAAACTTTAATTAAATTACCTGAAATTAATGGGGTTCATCACATGCACTTTTGGTCGTTAGATGGAGAAAGTCATGTACTAACTGCTCATTTGGAGTTATCTAAAAACTCAAGTGTGAATGAACTCGTTGCATTAAAACAAACTATCGCAATTGAACTTTCAGAATATCATTTGTCTCATACAACCATTGAGTTTGAGTTTCCCAAAGAAACTTGCAGAGATGAGCACGAAAAAGAAACATAGAGCTAGTCCCAACTGTCGCTTCTTGTTATAGTTTTATTTCACAATTTTATGGGTGTCTATTTTGAATTTCACTGTTGCTTTAAGGATAATATTAGTTCTTTCGATTGTTCTACAATCGATAAGCTCTATTGCGTCTGCAACTTCTGAGAATCATCAAATCGATGTAGAGCACCTGCAAACTCAACATGACCACAAAAATGATCGCGATATTTTAAATGAAAACGCTGATGATGAACCTCATGATATCAAGGATTGTCATCACTGTGGTCATTGTAGCGGCAGCCACTTATCTTGGATATTAATTAGCAATTCAAATAGTGCAACAAAGTTATATAACAACAACCTAATACCTTATCAATTCGATCAAACAAAAGAATTTTTAGACGCTATATTACGCCCCCCTATTTCTTAAATTTCTAAATTTATAACCGTCCATTTATCGATTTAAAATCGGTAAATGAGAGATGATTAATACTTAAAATTTAAGAAGTCTTATGTATAAATATATAAAAAATACAGGCGCTTGCCTGTCATTCTGCCTGCTTGTAAGTATTTCATATACCGCTTACAGCAAGCAAAAAAGTGAGTCGTGGTTAGACACACAAATAAATAAAGATCCCGAAATAATTGAAGCAAGAGAGTTGTTAATCGCAAGCAATCATCATGCAAAAAGCTTAACTCAGGCAATATATAACCCTGAGCTTGACGCAAGTTTTGAGAAAGAAGGTGATTTTAATAACTATTCAATCGGTTTGAGTCAGACCATTGATTTTTGGGATAAACGCTCTGCCAATACGTCAATTGGCGAGATAACTCTTTATGCCAGCCAGCAGCATTTATTGAATTTAATCGATTCAAAAAAGGCCGATGCGTTAATTGCTTTGACAAATTGGCAATCAGCGAAAGATACTGCACAGCTATCTACGGAGAGAGAAAGTCAACTGCAAACCTTACTTAGTATTGTGGAAGACAAACAAAAGGCGGGAATACTTGAGCCTCTAGATGCTGAGCTGGTTTACTTAAACTTGTCTCAAGTTTTTAGTGAAATAGCTGAATATCAAATAGAGCTAAAAAATGCTGAGGTTAAAGTTAAAGAGCTGCTGCCTGATTGGACACCAGAGTTAGCCAGTAAAATCTCTATTGATTTCGATGTTGAAAACTATTCATACAAAGCTGAATGGATTGAACAACACCCCCAAGTACAATTGGCTAAAGCAAAATGGAAAGAGCAACAAGCTAAAGCACAACTAACAACCATAGAGAATAAAGCTAATCCCACCATAGGGATTAGCGCAGGAAAAAATAGTGACGATAATATCGTTGGCTTAACATTCTCTATGCCTTTGAATATCAGAAATAACTATTCCGATGCTACTAAAGCGGCATATTCAGAAGCCGTTGCTGCGGAAGCTTATTTCCAATCCATTTATCGAAAACGCTCTTTTGAAGCTCAGGCCAACTATGAATCCCTCATGATCAGTAAAAAATACTATCAGCGATGGCAAAACCTTATGCAAAACCGAATTGATAATAGCGCGAGGTTGCTAAACGCTCGTTGGGAGGCTGGAGACATCAATACTTCAGACTATCTAATAGCGTTGAGCCAAAGAGCTGATGGATTGCACTCGGGCATTCAACTAGAAAAACAATTTAGACTCTCTGAAATAGCCTTCATTTGGAGCATGGGTCAATTATCTAAGTTTAAGATTTAATTAGTTAAAACGGCAATTAGAAATCTTAAACGTTAAAAGAATATAGGTAAAAAATGAATACATTATTTAGCAAAAAATTATTAGCAATAGTAATTAGTGGACTTTTTTTAGGTGGGACATTAAGCGGTGAAGTGTATGCTCTACAAGTAAATACAATTGAACCTGTAACAGCAAATCCCAAAAAACATAAACACGAACACTCGGAAAGTGAAGAAAATCATGTAGAAGAAGGCCATCAGGAAAATGAAGGCAACCATTCTGAAAAAGACACAGAACATGACGAACATGGTCACGACCAAGAGAGCAAAAATAAAGAAACTGAAGAGGAACATGAAGAAGGTATTACTCTAAGCCCTCAAAAAATGTCACTAGCCAATATTAAAGTTCAAAGCATAAGACCTGATTATCAATTCAGTACAATCTATGCGCCCGGAGAGGTCAAAGTAGATGGTTATAGCAGCTATGTCGTTTCTCCCCGTACCGAGTCAGTGATAATAAGCAGACATACTGCACTCGGTGAACACGTAGAAAAAGGACAAAAGCTGGTCACCCTATTTAGTGAAGCAATGGCTCAAGCTCAAGCTGACTACTTGATTGCGTCAACTGAATGGCAGCGAGTAAAGAAATTAGGCAACAAAACAGTAAGTGAAAGTCGTTTACTTCAGGCTCAAACCACATTTAACGCCACATACGGAAAACTTATCGCACTAGGGTTAACTGAAAAAGCGATAAAAGACATATCAAATAAAGACATAACTTCGTTTGGCCAATATTCGCTAGTAGCTCAGCGAGAAGGAGTAGTTTTACAAGATGACTTCACCCAAGGCCAACGAGTCGATGCGGGTGATACTATCATGCTTTTGGCAGATGAAAATAAGCTGTGGGTGGAAGCTAAAGTATCACCCAACAAAAAGCTCAATCTATCAATCAACTCTCCGGCAATAGTTAAATTAGAAGGAGAGGATTATAAGGCAAAAGTTATTCAGGAAGCCCACACGATTGATCCCATCACTAGAACTCGAATCATTCGCCTAAGTGTTAATAATGCAGATGACAATCTCCATTCAGGCATGTTTGTTAAAGTATATTTTCAATTTGCCACTGAACAAAAAGTTATGGCTGTTCCAGAAGAAGCTTTAATTAGAAGTGCGGACGGAGACTGGACCGTCTTTGTTGAGGATCATCCCGGTGAATTCAAAGCGAAAGAGGTTGAGTTAGGTCGTGCACTAGGTAATTTCAGAGAAATTTTTGGTTTAGAAAGTGGTACTCGTGTGGTAACTCAAGGAGCGTTTTTTGTTGCTTCTGAAATAGCTAAAGGCGGATTTGATCCGCATAACCATTAAGGAGAGACGCTATGTTTAATAAAATTATAGATTGGTCTGTAAACAACCGACTCCTTATATTGATTGCCTTATTTGCCACTATTGTTGGCGCAATAATGGTGATCCCCAAACTGAACTTAGATGCTTTCCCAGATGTAACCAATGTTCAAGTCGCTGTTAACACTGAAGCACCGGGGCTTGCAGCAGAAGAAGTGGAACAACTCATTACTTATCCGATTGAAGCGGTCATGTATGCGTTACCTGATGTTGAACAAGTACGTTCAATTTCCAAAACAGGATTATCTGGCGTTACTGTCGTCTTTAAAGAAGGGACAGATATCTATTTTGCTCGGCAGCTCGTCTTTGAACGGCTTCAAGCAGCAAAAGAGTTGATACCTGACGGTGTAGGTACGCCTGAAATGGGACCAAATACGTCTGGGCTAGGACAAGTATTTCAATACTTGCTCGTGTCAGATAAAGACGCAGGATATGACTCAATGGCATTAAGAAGTTTAAATGATTGGATAATTAAATTGCTCATTATGCCAGTCGATGGTGTCACCGACGTCTTATCTTTCGGCGGAAACGTTAGGCAGTATCAAGTTAACGTAGATCCATCTAAGCTCCTTGCATATAAATTATCACAAGAAGATATCGTTAAGTCGCTTGATAGTAACAATGCCAACGTTGGCGGTTGGTATATGAATCGAGGGCAAGAGCAACTTGTCATCCGAGGAACAGGCTGGTTCGAAAGTGGTGAAGCAGGCATTAGCAACATTAAGCAAGTACCTGTAAAAACCGTTGATGGTACAGTCGTGACAGTTTCCGATATCGCCAAAGTCGAATTAGGCAGTGAGATTCGACAAGGTGCGGTCACTATGACCCGAAAAACAGCAGATGGAAAGGTTGAAAACTTGGGTGAAGTCGTATCAGGCATTGTGCTAAAACGTATGGGTTCAAATACAAAAGCAACCATTGATGGTATTAACGCAAGAATCCCTTTGATCAATCAGGCGTTACCTAACGGTGTTCGCTTCGAACCCTTCTATGATCAAGCTGATTTAATCGAAAAAGCAGTCAGTACCGTAGTAAATGCACTCTCACTTGCCTTTATCTTTATTTGTATCGTACTAGCACTTTTCTTAATGAATTTAAGAGCGACTTTTCTTGTCCTTATTTCGATCCCTATTTCAATAGGCATTGCGCTGATGATAATGGCTTGGTGGGGTATATCGGCAAACCTTATGTCGCTAGGTGGCATTGCGGTAGCAATTGGTATGCTGGTCGATGGCTCGGTTGTGATGGTTGAAAACATGTTTAAACATTTAAACCGACCAGACGCTACTCATAAACAAAATGTGCAAGAACGCGTACCAAGTTCTGATATTGATCCACATGCTGTAGAGCAAGACGATCATGGAATTAAATTACGACTAAAACAAGCAGGGAAAGAAGTTGCAAGACCTGTCTTTTTTGCTGCATCTGTCATTTTGGTAGTGTTCTTACCTTTGTTTAGCTTTGAAGGCGTAGAAGCCAAACTCTTCCAACCGATGGCTGTTAGTATCATTTTGGCTATTATTTCGGCCATTGTAGTTGCTTTATTTATCGTTCCTGCACTTGCTACTTATATGTTCAAAAAAGGAGTGAAGGAGAGAGAAAGCTTTGTACTTAAACCATTAAATAACCTTTATAGAAAAGGGCTTAAGTTCGCACTTAAACACACCAAATTAATTGTATCAGCATCCTTAATAATGGTTGTGTCTGCATTTTCAATCGTGCCTTATATTGGCACAGAGTTCGTTCCAGAACTGGAAGAAGGTACAATTAACTTAAGGGTTACACTCGCTCCTTCTTCAAGCTTGGATACAGCATTAAGTGTCGCACCTATCTTGGAGGATAAATTGATGGCATTTCCTGAAGTAACCTATGCGCTTAGCCGAATAGGACGAGCCGAAATCGGAGGTGATCCTGAGCCTGTTAATAATATTGAAATTTATATAGGTTTAAAGCCAGTCGCCGAATGGACCTCTGCCTCGAATCGCTATGAACTGCAAAATAAAATGGAACGTTCTTTAGAAGAGTTTCCGGGTCTTTTACTCAACTTTTCTCAACCTATTGCGACACGAGTTGACGAACTATTATCTGGTGTAAAAGCACAATTAGCGATAAAACTTTTTGGCCCAAATCTAGACATATTGGCAGCTAAAGGGCAGGAAATTGAATTGGCAATCAAAGACGTTGAAGGCGCTAGAGATGTCGCTCTTGAACAAATCGCTGGTGAAGCTCAGTTAGTTGTAAAGCCTAACAGACAAGAGCTTTCTCGCTTTGGCCTTTCTGTCAGTGATGTTATGGAAATTGTACGAGATGGCATTGGTGGTATAGAAGCAGGACAAATCATCAACGGTAATGAGCGTTATGATATATATGTGCGTATAGAAAAAGAATATCGTAGTAATAAAGAAGCTATTTCTGATATTCGCATTCAGTCTCCAACAGGGGCTTGGGTTCGTCTGGGTGATGTAGCAACTGTCTCCTTTGAATCTGGCCCACCACAAGTGAGAAGAGACGACGTGCAAAGGCGTGTTGTTATCCAAGCCAACGTGCAAAATAGAGACATGGGTAGTGTTGTTACCGACATCAGTAAAGTCATCGCAGAAAAGGTTGATTTGCCTGCTGGTTACTCTGTTTCAATAGGTGGTCAATTTGAAAGTCAACAACGAGCACAACAACGGTTAGCTATAGTGGTTCCTCTATCTTTAGCCCTAATTGCTCTTTTGCTTTACTTCGCATTTGGCTCAGTTGGTCAAGCCATGTTGATTTTAGTTAATGTCCCATTAGCTGTTATCGGCGGTGTTTTCTCCTTATATTTGTCTGGGCAATACTTGTCCGTGCCAAGCTCCGTTGGCTTCATTACACTATTTGGTGTTGCCGTGTTAAATGGTGTGGTTATGGTTGAGAGTATAAACCAACGAATTAGGGATGGCTTGGATGTTGCCCAAGCAGTATTTGAAGGAGCAACTTCGCGTTTAAGACCTGTTCTTATGACAGCAATAACATCTGCATTAGGTTTAATACCGATGTTAATGTCAAATGGTGTAGGAGCTGAAATACAACGACCACTGGCAAGTGTTATAGTTGGTGGTTTGATAACAGCAACATTACTCACATTGTTTGTTTTGCCTGTTTTATATCGCTGGTTCTCCAAAAAGAAAATTGAGGAGTTATCCCGCTAATTCAATTTTCATCAATTGTGAAGCTTCCGAATCAAGGAATATGAATTGGAAGCTTCACTTTATTGCTATCACTAAAAAGCTAGCTATTACGTAAAATTACTAATCTGATCGAATATTGAATTTGTTGAAGTCATTCTAGACTCCTTATTTTCGTTATTTAATGAATTTTATTTCGAGACTTTAGTTGTTCCCTCATTTCTAAAACTCGATCTGCTGAATAAGCTCCTGCTCTCATAACAACCAGTTCAACAAACGAAATATCAATTAACTTATGGTCAGCATCAATCACATAATAACTCCCATTATGTGTGATGATTTCTAATTTATCCTCGACATCAGATTTGCTAACAATCTTTGAAGTCACGATTTGCTCAAATGGCCTAAACCTGAATGTTTCTTCGTCAATAACCACCCCAGATCAAAACTCGCCGAAAAATAATTATTCAAATTCTTTATAGTCGTACACAAATACTATGTAGGCATCCTTTAAATATGTTCTATCCATTGTCTCGCCTCAACTGAATCAGCTCTTCTGGTGAATACATTTGGTCATGCATGAGATTAAACTCTCGAACAGAGACATCTAGCTCGCTTGGCTCTGCATCCAAAAGATAAAAATATGCACCGAAAGTTCTATATTCAAGACCGCTAACATTCATTACTTTAGATGTGAACAAGATCTCTCCTTTTTTGTAGCATTCACAATCTTCCGCAATTATTGCGTATAACACCTGAGGAACTTTGTCATCTAACTCAGAATGAATTGAAATTAGTGTAGCGTTAGTTAGTTTTACCCTAGGTTTCATACTTGATCTCCCTTCATATCTTCTGACGAATATGGGCGAAAGCAAGTCAGGTATTTAATACCATTAACATCTAATAGTTTGTCGTCGGCATCAAAATGAGATAAAACTCCCAAGTTAAAAGCATCTATGAGTTCACTGCTATTAACCGTATTAATAGTTGACTTATCAACTCGGCGTGCATAAAAGATTAACTGCTGTTGATCTATACGGATTAAAAATTTTTGTTCTCCATCTAAGTTTTTAACATGAAGATTCAGCTCAGGTTTTTGCCATTCGGAAACTAAAGATGGAACCAAAGGGAAGCCGTAAACTAGATAACGTTCCCCTTCAATTTCAAAAGTTGTTGGATTTAATCTTTCATCATTTACTTTTCCATTGTTGAAAAGCTCAAGAGTAATCGTCAACCAATTTTCATGTTTAGAAAAACTGTTCCCACGCGAAATACAGCCTTCAATATCACCATTGTGTTCCCAATTTAGCCAGTGCATATACCTTTTGAGATTATTAAAAGAGAGTTTCTCAAAAGGAAATTTAGTAGCAATCAGTCTGTAGTAACAACCATGAACGCTTAAGTCTGCATATTGAATAATTAACGGGTCACTAAAAGCGTCAAAGTACGGTCGCCATTGCAACGTGAAACCTGCACCTGTGTTTACGATGAACTTCGCATCTAGTGGCAAGCCCATAACTTTGTAGATGACAGAAACCAATTCAAGCGAGTCAAAATCGACAAGCATCTTGCTTTCAATTCGAGATACCATAATCTCAATTTCTACATGGAGTGAATTAATGATTTCTTGGTCATCAAATTCATTGATCATCAAGTATTTTAGAGTCTTGTGCTCTAAGATAAGATCGAGTTCATTTTCTTTAAATGCGTGCTCTAAAACATCATGAACTTCAGAAAATTGAGAAAGTGAATAAACGCCATTTGCCCAAACTTTTTCTGCATATAAAATCGGAAATTCCATTAATAGCGCAAAGGTTTTAGCTTGATAATTGAGTTTATTTTGTAATTGATTGAGTGAAATCATTTAGTTCTCCAAACAATAAACGTCAGATTAACAATGGCCTACCAACACACTGTTTAATTGACTGTTTGAATTACCTGATTGTTACGGATGCTCCGCTTCACTGTTCACGTTTTTCAAGACGAAAAACATGTGTAGGCGTAGGCTGTCCGTTCAGCCTTTACATCCATAGTATCGTCAAAAAACAAAATGACAACTTACGTATTTGTACAACTTTAGGTAGATATTTTGACTTTGAACTCTGAAAAGCTAAGCCCAAACAAGGATATGACCAATTCTTCATTTATATTGGAGCCGGGAAATTTTTTTTCAAAATTTCCGATAATACTATCTAAGTGGCTAGCTAATATTTTTACTAAAAATATTTCCGAGTTAGGTGAGAGTGCAGACAGTGCAATCAATGGGTTTTCAAAGGATTCAGCTTTTATTTTTACTAGTAAATCGCTGTAACTGTCACAGCCGTAAAGACAAATAGATACCCCTTCTTGGGCCTGTCCAAGGGGAAGTGATAATTTTTTTGACAACCTCTTTGCCTGACGCTTTACATTGCTTATAAGCGCTTCTGATTCAAAAGACATACGCACACCAAAACATAACAACTAAGGTCCACAGCACCCAAGTCATTACATCTTCAATGTATGATTAATCTTTTAAACCCAGAGTAAATCCATTTCGTCCGCATGTGTGGAAACTGGCTTCTCTGAAAAGCCACTGCAAAAAGCAGTGGCTATTGTCGCAATATTATAAGGAAATGTGAATTGTAGTTTGATGTCTACATGTTCTTTTCAGTGAACTCAGCTAAGCTACTACGCTCTACTTCATCAAAAATTAGAACAGATCCTTTCTCATAATTTCTATATACATTAACAGCCGCACTTGCACCAGACGAAGCAGGTGTAACAAACTTATCGTCAATCTGGGCTAGGTTACCCAATACGATTGTCCGACAATTTTTCCCACCACGGCTTAACATGCCTTTAATTTGCGCTCTAGTCATGTTTTGAGCTTCATCAATGATTAACACTGCATCATCTATTGAACGGCCTCGAAAGTAAGCCATGCTAGTAAATTCTATATTGGCTTTTTCGATCACATGCTCAACTGTTGCATGAATATTTGTTTCATGATTATCATCTGAATGCATCGAAATTAAGGCGTCAGTAATACCAGCTAAAAGAGGCATCGATTTTTCGGTTAAATCTCCCGGTAGGAATCCCGGATCGTCATCCATAAAGTCTCTTGACCGCACCACAACAATTTTTTTGTACTTTTTCAACTCCAATACTTGATGCAGCGCCGAAGCAACTGCCAAAAAAGTTTTTCCGGAGCCAGCAGGGCCAAGGATGATATTTAAGTCATAGTAAGGGTCTGTTAATTGGTTTAAAGCTACCGCTTGACGCTGGTTTTTAGGCAATATGCCCCATACCTTTTCTTGCTTACGAGGCAATAACTTTGTGTATACCTCAGTATCAGTCACTTCTGAAATCCGGCCAATGTGTCCGGCTTCATCGTACCAATACATGTTTGGCTGAACTTCATCGTTGAACAAGCTTATTGGGAATGTATAAACCTCTCCTGAGACTTTGAAATCTTTATCTGATTCAATTCGATCAAAAAGATCACCCTCAAAAGCTTGTACGCCTGTATAAAGCAAATCTATATCTGCGATTTGATTATCAACGGATACATCTTCAGCCATAACACCAACAGTTCGAGCTTTTAATCGCATATTGATGTCGCGGCTAACGATGGTAACGTCTTTATCTAACTCTTTCTGAAGATGTAGTGCATAGTTAATTATTCTATTATCAGCATCGCTACCAATCGTGTGCTTTAATTCTTTTGCCATGTCCAATTGAGTATCAATACCAATGAACAACTTGCCTCTTTTAGCTGTTTCAGTAGAAGGCAGTGGAATACCTGCTTCCATTTCTTCTGCACTGTGCCCATTAATTATGTCTTCAAGCATACGAATACATACACGAGCATCAGCACTTACCGATTTATTGGTTCTTTCTTTTAAGTTATCTAACTCTTCTAAAACTGTTAGACAGATGTATACATCTTCACTGTAAGCGAGCAATGACTTTGGATCATGAACTAGTGCCGATGTATCTAATACTCGTGGACTTCTGTTTTCATTTGGGTTCTTCATACTAGATTCCCTCATTTAATTCTTTTTCTTGATGATTCTGTTCACTTAAACATTCGTCATCACAATATTCATCAAACCCATCTTCACATGAGCTTTTGTCTGTTGCTTTCCTGAATCTTGCGATTCTTTCTTTTCTTTTTCTTTCTTCGTTCAAATACCAGTTAACTGAAAAGGTATCGAGTTGATTTCTATTTATTGTCATTTTAGATTTACCTTAGCTTTATTATTTTTGTTTGTGCTTTCTTGCAGGTTAAATCCATAAATTTTTTTTATTACACCTATTTATTTGTTAACGTGTAATCGTACTCTGAGTTAATTAGGATACTAATTTTAAGTACGAGCTATCATTTGCTGGTGACAACTGATAATTTTTAATCATCTTTTTCAATATAGAATATGTAGAAAAAGTATAAATTCTTGTCACCACACCTTGAGAGCCTATAAAACAAGGAGGTAACAGTTTTATTGAATGGTTTATAACGGGGTAACCAAGGCAAATTAATTTAGTACCTTCACCACAACGGGTAATAATGGTTTTTAATTGCGATGCGGTTAAGTTTTGGCTTTCATCCAAAATAACAATCGCGTTTTGAATACTGCGTCCACGCATAAAGTTAATCGACTTAAATTGAATATTGGCTTTTTCCATAATGTAATTACGGCTCGAAACCGGATTTTCGTCGTTTTTATGGAGTACTTCTAAGGAATCGGTTATCGCCGCAAGCCAAGGCATCATTTTCTCTTCTTCGGTGCCTGGTAAAAAGCCGATTGATTCTGCAATTTCGGGCGTGTTACGGGTCACGATGACCTTATCGTACATTCCCCGTTCAATCACAAGTTCAAGGGCGCAAGCCAATGCCAACAAGGTTTTGCCGCAACCTGCGGGGCCTGTCAAAATCACTAAATCCAAATGCGGGTCGAGCAGCGCATTAATCGCCATTGCTTGATAAACATTTTTGGGCTGAATGCCCCAAGCACTGCGTCCCATAATACGCTCAAAACCCAAATCAAGTAGCTTAATATGCTCTTCGTCGTAATCCACCACACGGGCAGCAAAGTGACCTGTCTCGTCAAGTAAGTACTCATTGATAAAGACTTCATTAAGCAAATTACGGGGTACGGTATGATACGTATCTCGACCGCTTTGCTCGCTGTCGCACTCTTTTACATGCTGCCAAAAATCGCCATCAAGCTTTTTATAGCCGCTTGTTAGCAAGCTAATATCGTCAATGAGCTGATCGGTGCGATAGTCTTCAACAAACTCAAGCCCCGCTCCTTTAGCTTTTAAGCGCATGTTTATATCTTTAGTGACTAACACTACTTTTACTTCAACTTTTAGTTGCTGCAAATGCAATGCGGTATTAATTATGCGATGGTCGTTTTCATCTCCTGGTAAACCCGAAACCGCATCTTCAAACATATGGTCGTTAACAATCGTTAGTTTACCCGTACAATTTTTAGCGACCGTTGAAAGATCAACCCCAGCGAGCATTTCTTCAGGACTTGCGTCTCTTAGTACATCATCCAAAGCTCGAATAGCAATCCGTGCGTCTCGACTCACATCTTTTTTGCGATCTTTAATGTGGTCCAGCTCTTCTAACACTGTCATTGGGATAACGACTTGATGTTCTTGGAAAGATAAAAAAGCGAAAGGTTCGTGAAGTAATACGTTGGTATCTAGGACATAGAGTTTATTATCGTTATTGCGCATTTTTCCCATAAGCTGTTCCTTCTCTTAGCTGGCGGGTTTATGGTTTTTGCTTTACTTTTAAGTTTAGTCTATTTCAGGAATTTGGCTTTTTTATGACAAAAAAAGTGCAAAATTCTGGCTAAATTACAAACATTAAAGCGGCGAATAGGTATTAACCTCACGAGTTCTAAATTAACAGGTGAATCCAACGAGAAATCTAGGTAACATAGCCGCCTTTTTTCGATAGTAGCGAGTTAAAAATGAGCTTTTCTTTAGGTCAACGCTGGATCAGTGACACCGAATCCGACTTAGGCTTAGGTACGGTCGTAGCCTGTGAAGGACGCCAAGTAACTATTTTATTCCCAGCCAGTGGTGAGAACCGCGTTTACAGTATTTCTGAAGCACCTGTTACCCGAGTGGCATTTAATGTAGGTGATAAAATTCGTAGCGTTGACGAATGGGAACTCATAGTTGAGCAGGTTGACGAAGAAAATGGCTTGTTTACTTACACTGGTACTCGCGAAGACAATCAAGAGCAAGTCGCACTTAAAGAAACCTTTCTCGATCACTTTATTAAATTTAATAAGCCGCAAGATAAACTGTTTTCAGGGCAAATTGACCGTTTTGACCGCTTTACTCTGCGCCATAACACGCTTACCAATGTTCACCAAAACCAACAATCAAGCTTAAAAGGGTTAGTCGGTGCGCGCGCAAGCTTAATTCCACACCAGCTTTACATTGCTGAAGAAGTAGGTAAACGTTTTGCCCCACGTGTATTACTGTCAGATGAAGTTGGTTTAGGTAAAACCATTGAAGCCGGTATGATTATTCACCAACAGGTGCTTACAGGTCGTGCTTCTCGCGTGCTTATTGTGGTGCCTGAAAACTTACAGCATCAATGGTTAGTTGAAATGCTGCGTCGCTTCAACTTACAGTTTTCAATTTTTGATGATGAACGCTGCACAGAAGCCTATGCCGATGCTGCAAACCCGTTTGAAACTGAACAGCTGATCCTAACCAGCCTTGAATTTATTACGAAAAAGAAAACTTGGTTTGAGCAAGCTACACTTGCCGATTGGGATTTACTTGTCGTCGATGAAGCGCACCACTTAAAGTGGAGCGAAAAGAAATCAAGCACAGAATACAACCGTATTGCTGAACTAAGCCAAGACATTCCGGGCTTAATTCTACTCACCGCTACGCCTGATCAACTAGGTCACGAAAGTCATTTTGCCCGTTTAAAACTGCTTGATGAAAACCGTTTTTACGATTATCAAGCGTTTGTGGAAGAAGAAAGCCACTATCAAGAAGTTGCTGATGCGGCAAACCAACTATTAGCTGATGAAGCCTTAAGCGATAACGCAAAACAAACCCTTACATCACTATTAAATGAGAGTGATATCACCACACTACTTAGCCAAGTTGAACAAGGTGAGCAAGCGGCTAAAAATGAAATTTTATCAATGCTGCTCGACAGACACGGTACAGGCCGCATTTTGTTCAGAAACAGCCGTAGTAGCATCCAAGGTTTCCCATCACGTGAGCTACACGCTTACCCTGTAACGATGCCGAAACAATACACTACAGCAATGAATGTAATGGGTAATATTGCTGGTTTAAAAGATGCGGAAATGCGCGCTAAACGTGCATTATTTCCAGAAAAGATCTTCCAAGAGTTTGAAGGCGAATCTGCTAGCTGGGCACAATTTGACCCACGTGTTGAATGGTTAGCCGAGAAACTACTTGAGCTAAAACGCGAAAAAGTATTAGTAATTTGTAGTGAAGCGCAAACAGCACTTAGCTTAGAACAAGCAATTCGTGAAAGTGAAGGTATTAAAGCCGCGGTGTTCCACGAAGGTATGAGCATTATTGAACGTGACCGCGCAGCAGCATACTTTGCCGAGCAAGAAGATGCCGCGCAAGTATTAATCTGTTCTGAAATTGGCTCAGAGGGACGTAACTTCCAGTTTGCCCACCACCTAATTTTATTTGATCTACCGCTAAACCCTGATTTACTTGAGCAACGAATTGGCCGCTTAGACCGTATTGGTCAAAGGGAAGACATTAAAATTCATGTGCCGTACTTTGAAAACACTGCGCAAGAAGTATTATTCCGCTGGTACCACGACGCACTAGAAGCATTTGAACACACATTAACCACTGGACAACTGCTGTATTCAGAATACAAAGATGAATTATTGGAGTTCGTGGCAAGCCATAACACCGACGAGGAAGAGCTTGATCCATTACTTGAATCGGTAAACAAGCAAAACCAAGCGTTAAAGCAAAAAATGGAGCAAGGCCGCGACCGATTACTTGAACTACATTCAAAAGGACAAGGCCGCTCAGAGCAATTGGTAAGCGATATTGAAACGCTTGATAACCAAACCGCACTGCCTATGTTTATGATCAAGGTGTTTGATATTTTCGGTATTTCACAAGAAGACCGCGGTGAGAACTCAATTGTTCTAAAACCAACTGAACATATGCTAACGCCATCGTTCCCGTGTTTACGTGACGAAGGTTTAACCGTTACTTTTGACCGCGACACCGCACTTGCACAAGAAGATGTGCACTTTTTAAGTTGGGATCACCCTATGGTGCAAGGTGCAATGGAGCTGATTATTGATGATGATCTCGGCACTACTTCCGTTGCGCTACTTAAAAACAAGCAACTACCTGCGGGAAGTTTCTTTGTTGAGTTAGTGTACCTTGCAGAAACCAGCGCACCAAAAGCACTGCAAATGGGTCGTTTCTTACCAACTACACCTGTGCGTTTATTACTTGATAAAAACGGTAATGATTTAGCTGCGAATGTCGCCTTTGATACGTTTAATCAGCAACTTAATGCGGTTGGTAAACAAACTGCTAGCAAGCTTGCCTCGGCACTGCAATCAAGCGTTCACCCAATGATTGAAACGGCAAATAAACTAGCACAAAGTCAATTAGATACAATAAAACAAAGCGCTAAAGAAAGTGTAAATACTAACTTAGATGATGAGCTAGCACGCTTAAAATCGCTAAAACAACTTAATCCGAACGTACGTGAAGACGAGCTGTTTTATTTAGAAAAGCAAAAATCACAATTACTTGAGCATGTTGAAAAAGCAGAGCTTAAGCTTGATGCAATCCGCTTAATAGTGGTTTCTCACTAACTATAATTGCTTTAAAATGGGGCTTAGATTAAGCCCCTTTTTTTGCTGGAATCACTGTGCTGTTAAACTATAACCCGCCTACTTCGCCATACATCAACATTTTATATCGTGATGATGACCTAATCATTCTTAATAAACCAAGTGGTTTATTGACCGTGCCGGGCAAAGCGCTTGAGCACAAAGACAGCCTGATTAACCGCGTTAATTTAGTATTTCCATCGGCAACCATAGTGCATCGCCTTGATATGGCCACCTCAGGCATTATTTGCCTTGCGCTCAATAAAGCGGCGCACCGTGAAATAAGCCGCCAATTTCAAGACAGAGAAACCAAAAAGCGTTATATCGCTCGCGTCTATGGCAAACTCGAACCAGAAACAGGTTCTGTGGATCTTCCGTTAATTTGCGATTGGCCAAACCGACCAAAACAAATGGTGGATCATGAACGAGGAAAGCCCTCTCTTACCCATTATGAGGTGTTAAGCTATGAAGAACATGCAACGCGTGTTGCCTTAACGCCAATCACTGGTCGTTCACATCAGTTGCGTGTACATATGTTATCGTTAGGTCATGTGATTTTAGGCGATCGTCTTTATGCGCACGACGACGCACTTGCTATGGCGACAAGATTACAACTTCATGCGCAATACTTAAGCTTCATTCACCCTGTTACAAAACAGCAACTCAGTTTTTATAGTGATCCTGATTTTTAACTAAAATATTAGCTTAGAGTGTCGATAAGCTTAAAAAGTCAAAATCAAATCATGCGTGTGAAGCCTAAATTTTACCTTACAGTTTGTTTGTTACTTGTTAGCGCGTTCTTAACGCAAGCTAAGGATGTTGAATGGCTCGCACCTATCAATAAAGAGCTGCAAAACAATCAAGACGTGTCGCACTACTTCGAACCTTCAGAGGTTGTAACAGTAATGGCTGGCGACAATGAGTTAACAGCCTTGTACCGAGACCACACGGCAGAATTTGAAAAGGGTGTTGCGATCTTAATTGCTGATTGGCACTTAACCCAATCGAATGACCGTGGCATCGACTTTTTACGTAAATCACTAAATGATTATGGTTGGGTTACTTACAGTATTAGCGCAGGTAGTAGCCCACGTATAAATAATGATGAATTGCCCGATAATGATAACGTAAGCGTTGCGCCAAGTTTATCGCAATTTAAAAAGCCCGACCTCGACGCCTACGCACTTAGTTTAACCAGTCGTTTTAAAGCCATGTATCAGCAAGCGCTAACTCACCCGGGTTTTGTTATTGTGATTACGCAAGGACAAAGCGGCGCAATTTTGAATAGTTATCTAAATCAGCAAACATCGGAACAAATTGATGCACTGATTTTGCTTAATAACTTTTATAACGAAGCGCAGAAAAACAAGTCACTAAACCAAACCATCACTACGACCCCGTGGCCAACACTGGATATTTATTATCAAAGCCAAAACCATTGGCTTAACCAACAAATGGTACAGCGCAAAAAACTTGCACGACGTAACCATAAATTAAACTATCGCCAACGCGCTTTATTTGGCAACCAATCCAGTGAGCAGCAACATCAGCGTTTATCTAAAGAAATATATGGTTTTTTAACCTGGTTAGGTATTTAACTAACCCCCTGTAGCTAAGCTTTTAAGCCTAACCTGCTACTTCGCTTTTAAATATTCATATGCTGCTTGAATATCTTGGCTTTTCTGTTTGGCGAGCTGCATCATCTCAGGTGGTAACCCCTGCGACACTAATTTGTCTGGATGGTGCTGAGCCATTAATTTACGATAGGCCTTTTTAATCGCCTTTTCATCGGCATTACTATCTAACCCTAGCACTTGTAATGCTGCACTTTTTGTTAATGCCGTATCTTGCGCTTTGTTCGTTGACGAGCGATGAGATTGCTGCTGATTTTGCTTTGTATGTTGATAACGATGAAACTCAAACTCTGCAATATAACGCTTTAAAATAAACTTAAAGTGAGTCGTGTTAATGCCAATGTATTTACTCACCTGTTTGAGTAAATCACGTTCTTTATCGCTTAATTCGCCATCGCTAAATGCCATTTGAATTTGAATTTCAAGAAACAATTGGATCAGGTCATAACGACCTGAAAAGCGATCGCGAAAATCTTTAAGTACTGACTTAAACGGGAAGTCAGCTTGTTTGCCACTGCGAAATGCGTTTTGCGCATCGCGGCGCGCGTCATCAGTTAATCCCATTTCATCCATAAAACGAGACGCAGCACTAATATGCTGTTCGTTAACTCGGCCATTCGATTTAGCAATATGACCCATTACGGCAAAGCAGGTATAAGAAAATAACGCTTGTTTTTCAGAGACGCTACTATTGTCGAAAAAGCCTTGGAAGCCTCCGGCTTTATTAAAATCTTGCTTTAAACCGCGGTCAAATAAGTGGCCTAAATAAAGACCTAAAATTGCGCCAAACCATTTACCAAATAAAAAGCCAAACCCTGCACCTAGTAACTTACCCCACATTTAGTTTAATACTCCTGTTGGTTAATTTCGGCCAATCGCTCAGGTGTGCCAACATCTTGCCAATTGCCAATGTACAGTTCGGCGGTCACTAATTTTTCGGCCATTTTTTCTCGCAGCATTGGCGCGAGTGGTAAAAATTCAGCCTTGGTATTCGCAAAAAATGACTTATGGTAAAGCGCAATGCCCGCAAATGTATGTTTTATTTCGGCACCGCTATCACTTGATGCAAACCCTTGCACTAACGAAAAATCACCGTTCGGATTATGTGCTGGATTTTCAACTAACACTAAATGCGCTTGTTGCGGCAATAGCGCAATTTGCGTCAAACTTGTTGCATCATAATCAGTAAAAATATCACCGTTTATGACAATAAATGTCTCGCTAAGTAAATCGAGAGCATTAATAATACCACCGGCAGTTTCTAAACCTTCGCCGCCTTCGTCACTATAAATGAGACTCACGCCAAATTGGCTGCCATCGCCTAATGTGTTGCGAATACTTTCCCCACACCAAGCCAAATTAATCACAATTTCGCTAATACCCGCAGCTTTTAAGCGCTCGATATGGTACTCAATGAGCGGTTTGCCATTCACTTTTAGCATGGGTTTTGCGGTATCTGCCGTTAATGGCATCATGCGTTTTCCGCGCCCCGCCGCTAAGATCATTGCTCTCATAATTTTGCCTTTAAGCTTGGTAAAACACTCACTTTAAGCCATTGTGAAAAGTAACCTAGGACAGGAAATGAATGTGCTAATTCGTCACATGCTTCAACAACATAGTGCATGGTATCAAGCACATGAGGTAGGTATCCTTGTTTGTTATCTCGAATACTTAATCGACAAAAAATACCCGCTGCTTTTAAGTGACGCTGAATACCGGTTAAGGTATATAAGAGTTCAAAATCATCAAACGATAAACCGACTGTCATTCCCGCTTTTTCGTACTGTGCAAACCCGTAGCGTACAAGTTCTTGACGAAACGCCTTAGGTAAAATGTGATAGCAATCTTTGGTAAGTGACACTAAATCATAGGTGAGCGGGCCTTGCACTGCATCTTGATAATCGATAATTGCCAGCTGTTGTTGCCATACCATTAAGTTTCGACTGTGGTAATCACGGTGCATTGTCACTTTAGGCTGCATTTCTAACGCATTAATCAGTTGTTGCTTCACTTGTTGCCATGTTTTTTGCGCGCCAGTATCCATTGTAATCTGACAAAACTGCTCAATTAACCAGTGATTAAAAATTTCTAGTTCAAGATCGATAAACGCTGCATCATACGGCTTCATTGCGTTGGTTTTTGCTAACTTTGCAATGTTAGGCAGCATATCAATCGCTTGATGGTACAATTTCTGCTCACAACCTTGCCCTAAACAATCAGCAAAGTGAGTGCTTCCTAAGTCTTCAATAAGCAGTAAACCTAATTCTTTATCTACTGCTAGAATTTGTGGCACTTTAAAAGAGCCCTGACTAAACAACTGATTCAGTTCGATAAAGGGTTCGTTATCGACTAAATTTGGTGGCGAAACCATTAAGATATAAGTGTGGTTATCAGTAAAAACACGAAAGTACTTACGAAAACTCGCGTCACCTGTAATGAGCTCAACTTTGAATGCGTTTTGTTGTTCTAAATTCGGTAAGTTTTGCGTTAAAAACGCATCAAACATTTGGTTATGCAAGGCTTAACCCCAACTACAATTAATTACAAATTGTGCATTGTCCTGTGCCATTTGCTAACAGACTATAAATGGCGCTTAATTGCACAAGTATTTTTCTCTTTTCAATGGTATATTAACAGTTCAAGTAATGAGAGAAATCATTAAAATTAAATTATTATAGGCTTAGTTACGTGTACGCTTTAAATTATGCTCAAGGCAGCAAGTTTTTGGTGCAACAAAATGCCGCTGTTTAACCATATAAAATTAAGTGTAAGCTCCAAAATTCGCTTACTGACAAAAACAGCGCATAGTATAAAACGTAAGTAAGGTCTTTTTCACAAGGTTATCTGATTAATGAAACGCCCTTTTGGCATATTTGCGACACTGATTTTTATGTCACCTCTGGCCAGTGCTTCAGATATGTTTTCTCTGTGCGAAACCGATCCTAACTTAAGCTGGCAGTCTACCTCTCAGCTTGCTGTTGGTCAGCTTGCGATTAACGCAGATCAGGTAGAATTAGCAGGAAAAAATAAAGCGCTATTTAGCGGCAACGTGATGATGGACTCGACACAGATGAGTCTAACCGCATCCAGCGCTGAACTTGATAAAATAAATGGCATGCTCAATGCTATTGGCCCAATTGTTTATCAGGATCCCAACAGCTATATTTCGTCAAAACACTTTTTTGCTAACTTAACCTCATCTGAGTTATCGCTCGGTGACGCTAAATATCAATTTACCCAACAAGCAGGTCGCGGCGAGGCCAAGCTGCTTGAAGTAAATCAATCACTTTTGCTCCTGCAAGATGCCAGCTTTACAACTTGTCCAAGCGATAACCCTGTGTGGGCGCTGGATGCAAAAAAAATTAAACTATCACAAGAAGAAGGCTGGGGTGAAACTTACGGTGCGGTATTAAAAGTGTATGACACACCGGTGTTTTACCTACCGTATTTTACCTTTCCAATATCGGATAAACGTAAATCTGGTTTTATTCAACCAACATTTACCAGCTCTAATCGTTATGGTTTAGAGATTGAAACCCCGTTTTATTGGAATATTGCGCCAGACATGGATGCGACGATTACCCCGCGTTACATGTCAAATCAGGGTTTTCAACTGCAAACTGAATTTCGCTATTTAACTGAAGAGCACCAAGGTATGGCTGCAATTGAGTACCTTAATAGCGATGATTCTGAACCAGAGTTGGGCAGTCGTTATTTACTACACCTAAGCCAATACAGCAAAATTGACGATAACTGGCGCGGCCAAATTGACATCACGAATATCAGTGATGATAACTATATTAACGATATGGGGTCGAGCTATGCTAATCGTACCGATACTCAGCTTAATCACCTTATTCAATTAACTCATTTAGGTGATTACTGGCATACCGATATGAAGTTACAAGGCTTTGAGGTGCTTGGTGATCATTTAGAGTCTTATCGCGCACTGCCACAAATTAGCTTTAGCCAAGTTAATGCGTTTGATTTTTATGGTGTCGACTTTACTTTAAACGGTGAATTTGCCCATTTTCAAAACGAAGAAGCTCTGGTCGAAAAAGCCACCCGTGTTCACTTAGAGCCTAAGTTAAGCTACGGCATTAGCGACTACGCATGGAGTTTTTTATCTGAGGTTAGTTTGCTGCAAACGAATTACCATCAACAAGGTGATTTACTTGGCACTCAGTTAGAGGAAAATGTAAACCGTACCTTGCCAAAACTACGCCTCTACGGACAAATTAATTTTGAACGTGATACTCATTGGTTAGTGGATAACGGCCTACAAACACTTGAACCAAAAGCTCAGTATTTGTTTATTCCAGAAAAAGATCAGTCAAATATCGGCTTATACGATACAGTAAAGCTACAAGATGATTTCCACGGATTGTTTCGCGAGCAACGCTTCTCGGGCGTAGACCGTATTGCTACGGCAAACCAATTTACCTTAGGCGCAACAACACGTATATTTAATCAACAAAATAACGAAGTATTTAACTTCAGCATTGGTCAAATTTTTTACGTTTCAGATGACGCTAAACCGTCTGAGATTGACGACAATGCGAGTTATAACTCGTTATTTGCCAGTGAAGCTATGTTACATTGGCACAAGAATTGGTACCTGTCTGCAGGTATGCAATACGATACTGACGGCAGCGACCTTGTTAACTCACACCTCACCCTCGATTATAAAGGGGATAATAATGAGTTAATTCAATTGAACCATAGGTACGCAAACAATGTCTCAGGAAATACAATTGAGCAAGTTGGTATTTTTGCCAGCTACCCAATTGGCGAGCAATGGCAACTTGTTTCGAGCTACCAGCGCGACCTAGAATCAGATCGCAGCGTGGAGTTTTTAACTGGTGTACAATACCAATCATGTTGTTGGGCGATTCAATTATCTGGTAGCAGACAAATAGAAACTGACTTAAATAAACCAGTTGGTCAGTTTGCTAATGAATCAGCTAAATTTGACTCGAGTATTCAAATTAAATTTATAATGGGTCTAGATGCGCAAAAACTACTCAACCAAAGCATCTTTAGTTATCGCAGACCTTACTTTCTAACAAATTAATATGTAAGTAGAAAAATCAATGAAGTTAAAACGATTAATGACAGCGGGCGTTGCCCTACTTGCTTTCTGCCAAAGCGCATACAGCCTTACTGAACTTGATAGCGTTGCCGTAAAAGTTAACGACGGTGTTATTTTACAAAGTGAAGTAGACGCACTGGTAAACCGTGTTAAAAACCGTGCAAAAGATTCTGGTCAGGAGCTGCCTTCAGAAACGGCCCTAAGACGTCAAGCAATCGACAAACTTATTGACCAAGCTCTGCTACTGCAAATGGGTGAACGTATTGGTTTACGTATTTCTGATGCACAGTTAGACCAAACCCTCTCGCAAATGGCCCGTGAGCAAGGTGCAACCCTTGATGATATGCGCCGCTCGCTGGAAGCAAGCGGAGATAACTTCCAAACTTATCGTGAAGAAATTCGTAACGAAATGGTTGCTAGCCGCACTATGCGTGCAAGTGTTGAACGCCGCGTTTACGTAAGCTTACAAGAAGTACAAAACTTACTGCGCATTTTAGAGCAGCAAGGGCAGACAAACGAAGAATACGATATCGGTCATATCCTAATTGAGATCCCTGAAAATGCCACTGCGGACGATATCAAAACACAAAAAGAGCGTGCTGAAGCCGTTATTCGATTACTAAACGAAGGTCGCGAATTTAAGCAAATAGCAATTGCGTCATCAGGTGGTGGTAAAGCACTTGAAGGTGGTCAATTAGGTTGGATGAACATTAACGAAATGCCAACACTATTCGCTGAGGCGGTAAAAGGCCATAAGAAAGGCGATATTGTCGGCCCACTTCGTTCAGGCGCAGGTTTCCACATCGTAAAACTACAAGATGTACGTGGTGTTGAAGTTGTTGAAGCGGTTGAGCTAAAAGTACGTCATATTCTTGTTAAGCCATCAATTATTGTATCGGAAGAAAAAGCGCGCTCTATGCTCGCGAGTTTTGTTGAAGATTTAAAAGCAGGTAATGCTGACTTTGGCGAATTAGCTAAAGAGCATTCTGAAGATCCAGGTTCAGCATTAAACGGTGGTGAATATGATTGGACAGACCCGAACTCTTGGGTAGGCGAATTTAAAGAAACCGCATTAGGTTTAGAAAAGGGCCAACTCAGTGAGCCATTCAGAACCCAATACGGCTGGCATATTATGGAATTATTAGACCGTCGCGTATCAGACAAAACTGAGCTTGTTAAGCAAAACCGCGCGCACCAAATGATTTTTAATCGTCGCTTTAAAGAAGAAAGCTTTACGTTCCAGCGTGAATTACGCGAACAAGCTTATATTGAAGTTGTAGAAGAATAGTTATGACATTACGTATTGCAGTTACACCGGGCGAACCGGCAGGTATTGGGCCAGACCTTATTTTACAGCTGGCGCAACAAGATTGGCCTGCAGAACTTGTCGTAATTGCTGATAAAAATCTGTTAAAGCAACGTGCAAAATTGCTTGGCATTGATATTCAACTAATTGAATATCAGCCAAATAATGCGGCTCAACCGCATAATGCAGGTAACCTAACAGTTAAGCATATTCCCTTAGCAGAAGACGTGATTGCTGGCGAACTCAATGACGCCAACGGACAATACGTACTTGATACGCTGAAATATGCCTCTGATGGCAATATGCACGGTGAATTTGCTGCTGTGGTCACAGGCCCTGTGCATAAAGGCATTATTAACCAAGCGGGTATTTCATTTAGTGGTCATACTGAGTTTTTTGCTCAGCAATCGAATACGCCTGATGTTGTAATGATGCTCGCTACCGAGGGCTTACGCGTTGCTTTAGTAACAACGCATATTCCTTTAGCGTATGTATCTAAAGCAATTACTGAAGACCGTTTAAGCAAAGTGACGCGTATTTTGCATCATGATTTAACCACTAAATTTGGCATTGAATCAGCAAAAATTTATGTCTGTGGTTTAAACCCGCACGCAGGCGAAAATGGTCACTTAGGCCGAGAAGAAATCGAAGTCATTTCACCAACGCTAGATCAGCTTAGAAATGAAGGCATTAACCTTGTTGGCCCACTGCCAGCGGATACGTTATTTCAAGACAAATACCTAAAAGATGCCGATGCCGTGCTTGCAATGTATCACGATCAGGGATTACCTGTGTTAAAATACAAAGGATTTGGTAATTCAGTTAATATCACCCTAGGTTTACCGTTTATCCGCACATCTGTGGATCATGGTACCGCTCTCGATTTAGCCGCAACTGGCGAGGCCGACGTGGGTAGTTTCGAATTAGCAATTTCTAAAGCAATTGAAATGGCAAGTAAAAGCGCACAATAGATGAATGATAAAGTACACTTAGGGCACCGCGCCCGAAAACGTTTTGGTCAAAACTTTCTACACGATACAAGCATTATCGATAAGATCGTAACTGCAATCGATCCAAAACCAGGCGATAACCTCGTTGAGATTGGTCCAGGCCTTGGCGCAATTACAGAGCCAGTGGCAGAGCTAACAGACCATTTAACGGTAGTTGAGCTCGATAAAGATCTTGCTCATCGCTTGATTCATCACCCATTTCTTGCCGACAAGCTGACTGTGCATCAAGGTGATGCCATGCAGTTTGACTTTGCATCATTAATTAATGATGAGCGCAAACTTAAGGTATTTGGTAATTTACCTTATAACGTTTCAACGCCGCTTCTGTTTCATTTATTTGAATTTTATCAAAATATTGAACACATGCACTTTATGCTGCAAAAAGAAGTGGTTAAACGCATGGTTGCGAGCCCTGACAGCAAAGCCTTTGGCCGATTAAGTGTGATGACACAGTATTATTGTCATGCAATGCCTGTTATTGATGTGCCACCAGAGTGCTTTAAACCTGCACCTAAAGTGGATTCAGCGGTTATTCGCCTGATCCCGAAATCGCCAGATCAATTAAAGGCAAAGAGCACTAAAATCCTTAACACGGTATGCTTAGAAGCGTTTAACCAAAGACGTAAAACAATTCGTAATAGTTTATCGAATTTATTGACGCCTGAAGAAATTGAAAACTTAGGGTTAGATTTAAAGCTGCGCGCCGAAAACCTTTCTCTAGACACTTTTGTAAAGATTGCAAACTGGATTTATGACAACAAGCAGTAATTCTCCAATTAAAGTATCGGTAGAAACGTTTTATGTTGATGGTCAGTCTGAGCCAGAAAAAGATAAATACGTTTTTGCCTATACAGTAACAATTAAAAACCATAGTTTATGTTCATCTAAATTGCTTAGCCGCTACTGGTTGATTACCGATGCTAACGGTAAAGAAACCGAAGTTGAAGGTGAAGGTGTGGTTGGTGAGACACCAACAATTGGACCTGGTGAGAGCTACACCTACACATCAGGTGCAGTATTAGATACCCCAATCGGTACAATGCAAGGTTATTACCAAATGCGTAACGAGTTTGGTGCTGAATACCAAGCCCCGATTGAAGTATTTCGCCTAGCTAGTGATGTTGTATTACATTAATTAAGCAAATATGGCTAAATATGTAATTGGTGATCTGCAAGGGTGCTTTAACGAATTTACCTCGTTATTAAAAACGGTAGATTTTAACCCAAGCCGCGATCACCTTTACTTAGTTGGCGATATTGTTGCGCGCGGTCCAGATTCACTGGCGTGTTTAAAGTATCTCTTTGCTCAGCAAGACAGTGTAACAATAACGTTAGGCAATCATGACTTACATTTACTAGCGACGTACTTCACGCAAAACACTCCCAACCCAAAAGATAACTTACAAGCCTTATTCAACGCAAAAAAGCTACCTACTTACATTGAGTTTTTAAGACAACAACCGCTCGCGGTATGGCTTGAAAAGTATAATACCTTTATTTCCCACGCTGGATTAAATCCCCAATTATCATTGCAAAAAGCACTTGAACTTTGTGCTAAAGCACAAAAAAAATACCAAGGTGACAATGCACAGTTTTACCTAGCAAATATGTATGGCAACAGCGTTAACTGCATTTCACAAGCTAATGATAAACTATCGCGCTTTACCTACACCGTAAATGCATTTTCGCGTATGCGCTTTGTTAATCAACATGGACAAATGGACTTTGCAAATAAAGGACCTGCGAGCCAAAATTCACCCGAGTTATTTCCATGGTTTGATGTGAATGAAAATAATCATTCAGATATTAATATTTGCTTTGGTCATTGGGCTGCATTAAAAGGACAAACACCTTATCCAAATCTATTTGCCCTTGATACCGGTTGTGTTTGGGGCGAGCACATGACTTTACTTGAGCTAAAATCAAAGAAAAAACATTATTGCAATAACTACAAAGAACATAAAAACAATACTTAAGTTGTATTTTAAATACTACAATTAACTATTCAGCTATAAATACTGAAATAAAGTTACGAGTTTGTTAGATTGAACTAAAGTTGTATCCATGTATGTCGATAAATTACAAAAGCCCTCAGAGGCTTACTCATTTTGCCGGCAATTAGTAAACAGGAATGAATATGAAGTTGACTGTCAGCCAACGTATTTGGGGTGGCTTTATCCTAATCACCCTACTTTTGATCACCATTGGTATCAACTCACTTGTTAGAATCAATAGCATTAGCAATTCATCTAACCATGTTAATACCCTCTCTATTCCTGCGCTCAGAGCGACAAATGAGCTTCAGGTTTCGTTCAATAAAATGCAGGCGCTTGCGCTACAAGTTTATTACAGCGATAACAGTAAGCAGCTTCAGGGTCTAGTAAACCAATACCGCGCTGCAGCTGAAGATTTTGATAAATCAAATGAACGACTAAAACAGGTTGTTAGCAGCGATGCACAACTGGCAAATGCCGCCTCAGCTGTCGATAAAACTTACAACAGTTTTGTTGGCCGAGTGCAAAATCTTATCAACAACAAAACCAGTGCACTGCAAATTGAAAGCAGTTTAACAACACAGTTAGAAACACTGGAAATTGCCGCGGAAGATGCCAGCACTGTCGTATTAGACTTAAGTGATAGTGCAGAGCTTGAAGATAACTCACAACGCCTTTACCAAGCAGTTTCGAATATTGAAAATGCACTTCTTAGCATTGTTAGCAACAGCACAGATCTTAAAAATATTAAAAATGCAGCTACAGTAGAAACGTTATCAAACGAAGTCAACTACAGCCTTGCTGATATTGAACGCAATATCGAGCTACTTTCAGAAACCTTTAAACAAACAGATGAAGACTTACACCAAGACTTCCAAAGCTATTTTGCGGTTGTGAAAGAAAACGGCCAAGGCAGTAAATCACTCGCTAACGTAAAGCAAAATCATATTAGACAGCTTGAAGAAGCAACTACAAATTTATCGCTTGCAGAGCAAGATACAAATACGGCGAGCTCTCAGTTGGATAAACTAACTTCTCTTTCGGATACGCTTGTAGTAGAGCTTAGAAAAGAAGTGGAAAGCAGCGTGTCTAAAGCAGAGCTTTGGACATGGTTAGGTATGATCATTGCCACTGTAATTGCAATTGTTATTGCGTTTTTAACAGTTCAACGTATCACGAAGCCGTTATCTGAAATCAACAAAGTGCTTGATAACGTGGCGCAAGGCGATATGACAATGCGCCTTGACGATAGCAATAAAGATGAATTTGGTGAATTAGCGAAAAGCTTAAACCGCGTGACCGACAATTTACGCAACTTAATTCAAGGTATTATTTCACGTTCTACACAGCTTGCAGCGGCTTCTGAGGAAACATCGGCTGTGACGGTTGAATCGAGCCAAGCAATTGAAAGTCAACGAGCACAAGTTGAACAAGCAGCAACAGCAACAACTGAAATGAGCAGCACCTCACAATCAGTGACACAAAGTGCTGAAGACGCGTTACATGAAATTAAACAAGCTGACAACGAAGCTGAGCGCGTTAAAACAATTTCAAGTAATAACAAGCTAACTATTGAACAACTTGCTCGTGAAGTGGCTGGTGCGTCTCAGGTTATTAATAAACTGCATCAAGACAGCGCGTCAATTGGCGGCATTTTAGATGTAATTAGAGGTATTGCAGAACAAACAAACTTACTTGCACTTAACGCTGCTATCGAAGCTGCGCGTGCTGGTGAACAGGGCCGTGGTTTCGCAGTGGTAGCTGACGAAGTACGCTCACTTGCAAGCAAAACCCAAGAATCTACACAAGAAATTCAGGCTATGATTGAATCACTGCAAAGTGGTGCAGAAGAGGCGGTATCTGTAATGGCGAAAGGCCAGCAGCAAGCCGATTCATGTGTTGAACAGTCTGAACAAGCCGCTTCTGCGCTTGAGCAAATTACGCAAGCGGTATCACAAGCGCACGATGCGAGTGAACAAATTGCAACAGCAGCAGGCGAGCAACATCAAGTATCACAAGAGATCAGTGAAAGCTTAGAGTCAATTGTTGCAATAGCCGAACAAACTGCTGAGGGTGCAAACCAGACATCAGCGTCAGCAAGTGAAGTTGCTAAGCTTGCAGAAGAGCTAAGACTCTCTGTAGAAGAGTTTAAAGTGTAACGCTATTAACACACTTTCAAAACAAAAAGGCCCACCAATCAGTGGGCCTTTTTAATATCTAAACAAAACTCGATTTAAAATTAACAAGTAACTTTAACTGAGTAACGGCTGTACAAGATTAAATAAATCGTCAGCCTGATGTGCGAGCTTAGAGTTGCTCTTCAGAGATGCAGCAAAACTTCAATAATAACGAATTAATTGAGTCTGTTATTCAAGATGAAAGGTCAAAATAACTGAGGTTAAAGCGTTTAAAACTCCGCTCTTTTTCTATTCCTTAAAGATTACTTTTAACTACATAGCCAGCACTATAATGACTTTATACTTTAAGAGGATCAAAAAACAAAAAAGCCAGCTTAAAGCTGGCTTTTACAAAGGGAATAAACTAATTAGCGGTGTTCGTTAAATACCTGCACGGTCTTTTAACGCTGCAATTACAGCTGAGCTTGAATGACCATTTGCATCAGCCCAAGCCACATCACCGCCTGCTGCTAAATCGCTTTTTGGTAACTGCTTAACAATATATTCACCCACGCCATCTGCACCACTAACAATTGCATGACGGATAAGGTTATTGCCACCACAGCTAATGCCAGCATAAATATTGCGCAGCTTTACACGTGATTCTTTAAGCTTCTTACGAATACGACTTTTGTCATCAGCCGCAACATAGTCACAAATACTAGCAGCTAATTGCTCATTTGCATTTACCGTGTGAGAGCTTAGTAATGCAGCCGAAGATACAGATAGAGTAAATAATAATGTTGATAATTTCATGGTACAGCAACCCTAGTAGCACTTTATACTTAATTTAATTGCAACAATTCTAACAACAAGTTAAATCATCTTCAAGAAATTAAGCCTAATTTCTTATAAATAACAAATTGGTAATGATATTGATTGGTTTCATCTGGTGCGAAGCTTTGGGTTTCTAGCACCTGCCAATCTGCCACAGCTTCATAATCAGGAAACTGCGTATCCCCATCAACATCCAAATCTATATGCGTTAAGTATAGTCGATCTGCACGGCTTAAAAAGTCTAAGTAAATTTTACCGCCACCAATAATCATAACTTCATCTACGTCACCAGCCAAAGAGAGCGCATGCTCTGGGCTTTCAGCCATTATCGCACCTTCAACAACGTACTCTGGATTACGCGTGATAATAATATTGTCTCGGCCTGGTAATAGACGGCCGATCGACTCATATGTACGGCGTCCCATAATGACAGGTTTGCCCAAGGTGACCGATTTAAAGTGCTTTAAATCAGCAGGAAGGTGCCATGGCATATCGTTATCTTTACCAATAATACGATTATTAGCCATCGCAGCTATCATTGAAATCTTCATAAGAAATTAATACTTTTAACCTAGTTACTTATTATTAGTACTTTTTTATTAAATATAAAAAAAGGTGCGCAAGCACCTTTTATTATCGTTGATAGACGACTTCTACGTCGTAATCATCTTCATCCCAGTCTTCGTCATCATCGTCATCTTCAAAGTCAGATATTGACTCTTCATGGTATGTATCCCACTTAAACTCAACTTCTTGTGGCTCTTCTTCAGCTACAAACTTCTCTTTAGGCATACTTTCTAAAAGCTGCATAATGTCGAAGCATAACTGCTCTGTACCAATTTTGTTAAATGCAGAGATCTTATAGGTTTTTTCAGCTTCAAGCGCATCAGCGATCTCAGCGCACAATTCATCAGCTTCTTCATCTAACAACAAATCAATTTTGTTAAATACTAACCAGCGAGGTTTTGCAGCGAGTGCTGGGCTGTAGCGCTCAAGCTCACCTAAGATTGTGTAAGCATTTTCTACCGGATCAGAACCATCTACAGGCATAATGTCGATTATATGCAGAAGAACACGGCAGCGTTCTAAATGCTTTAAGAAGCGAATGCCTAGGCCTGCACCTTCAGCAGCACCTTCAATTAATCCTGGAATATCAGCGATTACAAACGATTGATTTTGGCTTGGTCTAACCACACCAAGATTTGGCACTAAGGTAGTAAATGGGTAATCAGCAACCTTTGGCTTTGCCGCAGATACACTGCGGATAAAGGTTGATTTACCAGCATTTGGCAAGCCTAATAATCCAACATCAGCAAGTAATAATAACTCTAAACGTAAGTTACGAATTTCACCTGGCGTACCCAGTGTTTTCTTACGAGGAGCTCGGTTAGTACTTGATTTAAAACGAGTATTACCAAGTCCGTGAAAACCACCTTTGGCAACAATAATCTTTTGACCATGTCGCGTTAAATCACCTAGTGCTTCCGCAGTATCAACATCAACGATACGCGTACCTACAGGAACTTTTAAGGTAAGATCTTCACCTTTTTTACCAGTCATATTTCGGCCAGCACCATTAGTGCCACGCTCTGCTTTATGAAAGCGCTCAAACTGATAATCAATAAGTGTATTTAGGTTTTCATCGGCTTCAATAAAGACACTGCCGCCATCACCACCGTCACCACCATCAGGACCGCCGTCTGGTACAAACTTTTCTCGGCGAAATGAAACTACACCGCTGCCACCGTCACCAGCTTCAGCGCGAATTTCAACTTCATCTACAAATTTCATATATTTAGCCTTACACAGCCTAGAATGTACTTATTATACCAAGACAAACGGGTTGTGCGTAATCAAGAAACAAAAAAAGCCCCGCAGTTGCGGGGCTTTTTAAAACTTTTAGGGCTTACTCAGCGATGATGCTTACGTATTTGCGACCTAAAGGACCTTTTTGCTCAAACTGAACTTTACCGTTTGATGTTGCAAATAAAGTGTGGTCTTTACCCATACCTACGTTTGTACCTGCGTGGAACTTAGTACCACGTTGACGAACGATGATGTTACCCGCTAAAACTGATTCACCACCGTAACGCTTAACACCTAGGCGTTTACTTTCTGAATCACGACCGTTACGAGTACTACCAGCTGCTTTCTTATGTGCCATCTTTCTGTACCTCTAAATTAAGCGTTAATGCCAGTGATTTTAACTTCAGTGAACCACTGACGGTGACCCATTTGCTTGCGAGAATGCTTACGACGTCTAAACTTAACGATCTTAACTTTCTCACCACGACCATGAGATACAACTTCAGCTGTAACCTTACCGCCATTAACGAAAGGTGCACCAATTTCGATTTTCTCACCGTTTGCAACAAGTAATACTTTGTCAAATTCTACTGCTGCACCAGTTTCAGCCTCTAATTTCTCAAGGCGAATCGTTTGACCTTCAGTCACACGGTGCTGTTTACCACCACTTTGGAAAACCGCGTACATAATTAACTCCGTTCTGCGCCCTCAAATCGACGCAACTTAATAATCTTCGATAGGGCGCGAAGTCTACGCGAAATCAGAGCGTAGCGCAAGCCTATTTTCATAAAAAAGACTAAATATGTTGCGTGTTGTAAGACACACTAAAAAATTTAATATTAATGGCGACAATTCTACCTAATTAAAGCGCTGTAGAAAACTATTATTTTACATAAAATATTGATTCTACTCAGTGCCAAAAATAGTGTACAATCCCCGCAAATCAGCGGATCTTACCTCTTTACTTGTTGGAGACCCATGGATATAAAAGCGATCCAAGCCTTAACAGAACAAGATATGTTGGCGGTTAATCAACTAATCGAACAACAACTGCAGTCGAACGTTGCGCTTGTCAATCAATTGGGGCTTTATATTGTCAATAGCGGTGGCAAACGCATTCGCCCAATACTTTCAATCCTCGCTGCAAAAGCGTTAGGACACACAGGTAATGAGCATATTCGTCTAGCAACCATCGTAGAATTTATCCATACCGCTACACTATTACACGACGACGTTGTTGACGAATCACTTCTACGTCGTGGAAACCCAACAGCTAATGCTGAATTTGGTAATGCAGCCAGCGTGCTTGTTGGTGATTTTATCTACACTCGTGCTTTCCAGCTGATGGTTGGTTTCAATAAGATGCAAGTAATGGATATTTTTGCTCATGCAACGAACGTTATTGCTGAAGGTGAAGTGCTACAATTAATGAATTGCAACGACCCTAATACTAGCGAAGAAAGCTATATGCAGGTCATTTACAGTAAAACAGCAAAATTATTTGAAGCTGCAACTGAACTAGCTGCCATTATTACAGAACAAGATGAAGACGTAATAAACGGATTAAAGTTTTATGGCATGCATCTTGGTACCGCCTTCCAACTAGTCGATGATGTGCTCGATTACAGCGCAAACCAAGCTGAACTAGGTAAATCAATCGGTGACGATCTGGCAGAAGGTAAGCCAACATTACCTTTGATCTATGCAATGCAAAATGGATCACAAGCGCAAGCTGAATTGATCCGAGGGGCAATTGAAAAAGCTGATGGCAAAGATTACCTAGACAAAGTTCTCGCTATTCTTGAAGAAACCAATGCGTTAGCACTCACAATGCAAAAAGCACAAGAAGAAGCCGAAAAAGCAATTAACTACCTTTCTGTACTGCCAAATTCAGAGTATAAAGATGCATTAATTGCACTTGCTAAATTATCAGTCGATAGAAAATACTAATCAAACTGAGTTTTGCTTTAAATAACTACTAAAGTATTTAAATAAAAAACCGCTGATAATAAGCGGTTTTTTATTTTTAACTGGTTGTTATACCAATTCACTTAAGTAGCTGGTCATCCTAGCGGACTAAATATCATGCTAACTGCGTTAGAGTTTATCAATATAGAGCAACTACATCAGAAAAATTCTGACTTGTTACCATTTCATTTATCCAGCGTTATCCCTGATCACATACTTAACAGAATTGGTATTATTTATTAAGCTCTAAATAGCGATTCAATATTTAATCCTTGGTGTGTTAACACCTCTTTTAATCGACGCAACGCTTCAACCTGAATTTGTCTTACGCGTTCGCGTGTTAATCCAATTTCTTTACCTACATCTTCAAGCGTTGAAGGTTCATAGCCAAGCAATCCAAAGCGTCGTGCTAACACTTCACGCTGTTTCGCGTTAAGTTCTTCAAGCCAATGCACAATATTATTGTGAATGTCTTGGTCTTGAATTTCACCTTCAGGACCACGTCCCTTTTCATCTGCAATGATATCTAATAACGCTTTGTCTGAATCACCGCCGATTGGTGTATCAACAGAGCTGATCTTTTCGTTAAGACGCAGCATTTTACTCACATCTTCAACAGGGCGATCAAGCTTCTCTGCTATTTCTTCTGCGGTTGGTTCATGGTCAAGCTTTTGTGTTAATTCTCGTGCTGTACGTAAATAAACATTAAGCTCTTTAACAACATGGATCGGTAAGCGAATCGTGCGTGTTTGGTTCATAATCGCACGTTCAATGGTTTGACGGATCCACCAAGTTGCGTATGTAGAAAATCTAAATCCACGTTCAGGATCAAATTTTTCTACCGCTCTGATCAGGCCTAAATTACCTTCTTCGATGAGATCTAATAGTGCCAGCCCACGATTGTTATAACGACGCGCTATTTTGACCACTAAACGTAGATTACTTTCAATCATGCGTTTTCGTGATGCTTCACATCCTCGTAAGGCCTTGCGTGCAAAGAATACTTCTTCTTCTGCACTAAGTAGTGGTGAAAAGCCGATTTCGCCAAGATAAAGTTGTGTAGCATCTAAATTTTTAACAACTTCTTCTTTTGCGAAGATTTCGTCTTCTGTATCTTCAATTTCTTCCAAAACCTCGTCTTTAACATCCATATCAACGTTTAGTTCTGTACTATTTTCTTTCTTTGTGCGTCCCATAAGCATCCTCCCGAGTCATTCAGTGACCTTTAAACACTAAAACACGTTCGCGCCCCAACTAACTTAGCGTGGCAAATACCTTAATGGGTTAACCGATTTACCTCGGTATCTTACTTCAAACCTCAGTCCAACCGACTTAGCTTCAGAGTTACCCATAGTGGCTATTTTTTGCCTAGCTGTAACTTTTTGCTTTTCTTTTACCAAAATTTTTTGGTTGTGAGCGTATGCCGTTAGATAATCATCATTATGTTTCACTATGATTAAATTGCCATACCCTCTTAACGCACTTCCCGCATAAACAACAATACCGTCTGCTGCTGCAAGAATGTCAGTCCCTAACTTATTTTTTATTAGAATTCCTTTATAGCCGTTTTCTTTTCCTGAAAACTTGCGGGCTATACGACCTTTAGCAGGCCAATACCAGCGCAACTTACCAGATGTTTTCGCTATCTTTTGTTGCTTTTTTAAACTGGCTTGATTTTCAACATACTCTTGTTGTTTTTTCTGATCAAGTGGTTTTTTTAATAAATTGTTATTTTTTTGTTTATTTTTGGTGGACTTGCTACTAGTGACCGTGTATTTTTTAGCCTTTTTTGCACGTTTGGGTGGTGATACTAAGTGTATTATTTGACCTGGAAATATGGTGTAAGGTGCTTTAATGCCATTGATCTTAGCGAGATCACGGAAGTCTTTGTTTGATCTAAAGGCGATCGAGTAAAGGGTTTCACCTTTCTTAACTTTATAGTTACTTCCATTAATTTTAATTTTTTGTTGCGAACTACTCTTACCAGATGAAAGGTTCGCGACCGGCGCCGGCGTTGTTCTGCTACTGCACGCTATTAACTGAAGACAGATTAAGCAAATAAGTAGTTGAGTTAACAGACGCATTAATATCACCTAATTAATTGCGCCAGCAACCAGCGGTACAAATCTTACAGGTTCTAATGTTTGCGTAATAAACTCATGACCTTGACGCTTCACTGCAACTAAGTTCTGTTGCTCATTACCGCCTACTGGAGAAATAAGCACTCCGCCTTCATTAAGCTGTTCCAGTAATGCTTGCGGCAACTCACTCGCTGCGGCTGTAACAATAATTCCGTCATAAGGCGCGTTAGATTGCCAGCCTTGCCAACCATCAGCGTGTTTCATAGTGACATTGAATAAATCAAGCTGGTGTAAACGTCTTTTGGCTTGCCATTGCAATGCTTTAATTCGTTCAACTGAATATACCGAACGAAAACACTGAGCGAGAATTGCGGATTGATAACCTGAGCCAGTGCCAATTTCTAATACCTTGGCATTTGGACCTGTAAGCTGCAACAAAAGCTCGGTCATACGCGCAACAATAAAAGGCTGAGAAATTGTTTGTCCCAAACCAATAGGTAACGCGGTGTTTTGATACGATTTGTGTTTTAACACGTCATCTACAAACAAATGGCGGGGTGTAGCAGCAATCGCATCCAATACTTGCTGAGATCGAATGCCTTGCTCATAAACTAATTGCGCGAGTTGATGCGCACTACGACGATAATTATTCAACACCTGAAATATTCAATCCTTCAACCCAAGATTCCATTTTGGCAAGGCTCGATTTTGCCGTCATATCAACTGTCAACGGGGTCACTGATGCATAATGATTAGCTACCGCAAAAAAATCAGTGCCATCGCCAGCATCTTGCGCTTCACCTAAATGACCATACCAATATATTTTTCGTCCCCACGGGTCTATTTGTTCTTGCATGGTTTCGGCTTTGTGACGTGAGCCTAAGCGCGTAACCTTAATGCCTTTTAAATCAGCAAGCGGAATATCAGGTACATTCAAATTAATAATTTGGTCCGGACCAAGCGGGTGCGCTTTTATTTCTTTGATAATGGAAACTGCAACGGCAGCTGCGGTATCGTAATGCGCTTCCTGTTTTGAGCACAAAGATACAGCAATCGCTGGCAATCCTAAAAAGCGCCCTTCACTGGCGGCTGCCACCGTGCCTGAATACAAGGTATCGTCACCTAAATTAGCGCCATTATTTATGCCCGCCACAACTAAATCTGGCGTAAAGTCGAGCAATTTATTAATTGCCAATTGCACACAGTCACTCGGCGTGCCGTTAACCGATATAAAACCATTATCATATTGATGTGTTCTTAACGGGTTTAATAAAGTAAGTGAGTTACTTGCACCACTACAGTTTCTATCAGGTGCAACAACCACTACTTCTGCTATCTGCGATAGGGCGTGATAGAGTACTTCAATCCCTTTTGCATTTACGCCATCATCATTGCTCAGCAAGATTTTCATTATTATCCTTATTCTTTAAAGAAACATCTTGGCACTCTGCAAGCTCACGCAGTACGGCCGTTGCAAAACACCCTTTCGGCAAACTAAAACTAAACTCTATCATATCTTGCGTGACTTCGAGCACTTCAAATTTTTCAGGGTAAAGTCGCATATTTCTGCGTTCAGCTTTAAGGCCAAGTTGTGAAAGGTTTTCATGCCAGCTGGCGAATGGTGCTAACCACTTTTTTTCAAGCTCTGTAACGCCCTGCTCGCCTTTACCAACCAAAGGTGCCGATAAGTGAATATCTCCACAAGCCAAACGATTGACTGTTTCAAGGCTAATACGCTCTTTAAAAAATGCATTACTACCATCTAGTAGGAACACTTCTTCTACCATGGTTTTTGCAATACCATATTGCGCAATACGTTGGCTTACAATTTGATTAAAGATATGAGAGCGTGCAGCTGAAATAACAATGCCACGCAGCTTACGATCGTGGATTTCTTTACCTGAGAACAACTGCTCTGCCAGCGTTAAGTTGTGTCCATCATGACCAAAACGCTGTGCACCAAAATAATTAGGCACACCCTGGCGAACCGCATTAATGCGTGTCAAAATGTCCTCAACCATACTGCAGCGTCTAAGCGTAATCGTAAAACGGTTCGCTTTATGGCAACCTGTTTTTAACTTTCGATTATGCCTAACTTGCTGAAGTACTCTCACACTGTCGCTATTCAGCGCTGAAAAGTCGATGTGCTTTTTAATCGGCACCGGTACACTAAACCATTGCGATGTCACTGCATTTCGGTCTTTTAAACCAGGGTAACTTACATTGCGAGCTTGCGTACCCGCTATTTTAGCGATTTGCTTGGCAATATATTGGGTATTTTCTCCCTTCTTTATTACCTGTAAACATACATGCTCGCCACTTCCGCTAAGCTCAAAACCGAGTTCTTCATCTACTCGGAAATCTTCAGCACTGGTTTTAAATTCGGCGGTTGAATTAGGTTTGCCGTATAAATAACTTAAGTTATCCATTTACGAGTAACACCACAGCATGGCTTTCAATGCCTTCTTTACGACCAGCAAAGCCTAGTTTTTCAGTGGTTGTCGCTTTCACATTCACTTGGTCGATTTGAATATTTAAATCTTCTGCAATCACTTCACGCATTGCATTTATGTGTGGCGCCATTTTTGGTGCTTGAGCTACAATCGTGATATCAGTATTGCCAACTTGGTAACCGCGCTCAGTCATTAGCGATACCACATGACGCAATAAAATTCGGCTATCGATGTTTTCAAATTCTGCTGCGGTATCTGGAAAATGTTTGCCGATATCACCAAGCGCTAGTGCCCCTAGAATTGCATCACACAATGCATGAATCGCCACATCACCATCAGAATGCGCTAAAAAACCAAATTCATAATCAATTTTTACGCCTGCAATTGTTAGCGGTCCTTCACCGCCAAACTTATGCACATCATAACCATGGCCTATTCGCATGTGTTGTTCTCCAAAATTTGCTTCGCAATCAAAAACTCTGCGATTGCAATATCATCAGGGGTAGTCAATTTAATATTATCTGCACGGCTCGATACTAATTGTACTTTTCCACCAGCCCATTCAATAGCTGAGGCTTCATCAGTAATTGCAACGTTTTCGTTTAAAGCATTAGTCAGTGCCGCGGTTAAATCGTTCAGTAAAAACATTTGCGGTGTTTGCGCCTGCCAAAGAGCTTCTCTTGGTACTGTCGCTTCAACAAACTCACTACCCTGCTTTATAGTATCTCGCACCTTACTTGCTAAAATGCCACCACAGTGACGCGATTGACAATGTGAAATGAGTGTACGTATATCGCTCGGTAAAACCAGCGGCCGCGCGGCATCATGTACCAACACCCAGTCAACTGGATGATTAGCTGTCAGGTAATTCAATGCATTTAATACTGAATCTGCACGTTCTTTACCCCCCAATACAGTTATAACGTTATCGGGTACGGTTAAATCTGGAAAGTAAGCGTCATTTTCACTGATAGCAACTATAATCAATGCATTGGGTATTGTTGCTTTTAGCTTATTAATGGTGTGTTCTAATACCGTTTTGTCGCCAAGTTGAATGTATTGCTTTGGCTTATCGGACTGCATTCTTGCCCCAACGCCTGCAGCAGGGACTACAAATGCAAAAGATGGATTAATATCTGTCATTTTTATGTGTTACGCGAAAAAAAGTTTCGCCTTGCTTTATCATGCCCAACTCATTGCGTGCTCGCTCCTCAATGCCCTCAAGGCCAAGTTTGAGGTCTTCCACATCTGCTTTCAGTAATTTGTTTCGTTTTTCTAATCTAGCGTTTACTTTAGTGTGTTGAATAACGGCAGACTGCAGTTTTTTATAGTCTTTTACGCCGTGATGACCAAACCAAAGTTGGTATTGCAAACTTGCAAATAAACACAAAAGCGCTAACTGAAATAATCGCATAGTGAATTTCTATTTTTGAGTTATAAATGGGTGTTTAAAATCTTGCCAATTAATTCGTGCTGCAAGTAACATTTCGCGTAACGTTAATACTCTGGGTGTTGTTGCCCGGCCGAGCAACCACACATGGCCACAACACGCCGCAGAAAACGCTGTTTTGCTTGGTTTTAATACCTGAATACCAACACCTTCTTGTGATTTTCCTGCCTTATCAACCCAACCAAATTGATTGCAGTGAAAACCCGACGCGGTTACTTCATCAACGCTATCGATTCTAACAGTTGAATACTCAGCGTCATATACTAAAACCGGAATAATTAAACCAACAAAGGCGTTTTTACCAAAAAATTGTGTATTTTTCTCTAAATCGTACTTAGGTAGGTTACGCGACTGCTTTGCAATCCAACTGCCATTTTGAGTATCCAAAGTTAACGGACTATTGCCGTCTAAAATATGACTGGCGGCTTTTTCAATATAATATGGAAGGCTTGCAAAACGACGTTGCAGTCGCTCTACATTATTAAATGACTCTTTACTCAAACGATGGATTTCACGAACATAAAACGTATTACACAACGCATTATATGCATTGCTTTTTGACGAGCTGCGCCAAAGTTCTGTTTGTTCTTTACACCCTGTTTGCACTTATAAAAAACCCACCAAATACACTTAAGTAACCATAGTACATGATTCTATATTTGGATGTAATATAAGCAGTTGCTTAAATATTAGGTTTGTTTTACATCATGATGAATTCGCGAAGCTGGTGTTCTATAGACCCATTGTGTGGCGAGCATAAAGTTAACAAGAGTAGTGCATAATATAGCGATAAAAAATGCAAAGATTTGATTGTGTGAAAAATAAAACAATGCGCTAAATAGGCAGTAATTGATAATTGCACCAACCCCGCATGCTACTTGATGTCTTAACCAAGCACTACACCAACCTAACTTACTGGTAACATTTAATGCAAACACTCTATGTCCAACAAAAGTAAGTTGTACTGCAATAGTCAAAGCAACCGCACGAGCAAGTTCAACTTTCAAGCCTAACAATCCCAAACAGTAAAAGACTGCGCAATCACAAACAAAAACAAGTGCACCCACTAATAAAAACCGGACTTTATTCACAATACCTACCCCCAACTTAAATATTAGGGACGGTCACGTCTAAAAAATGTCATTTCAAAAAAGACATTTATTAGACATTGCAGCCAATACACTCTCTTATGTTTCAACTTGAGAGCTTTACTATGCGAATTATTTCCGACAATTATGACACACCAGCAACAATACAAACTTCGCTTAGTATCGTTGTAGCGGTTTACAACGAGCAAGAGGTACTAGCAAAGTTTCACTACCAATTAGCCAATGTTTTAACCTCATTGACTCATATTCAAAGTGAAATTATTTACATTAATGATGGTAGCTCTGATAGTACTTGGGATATTTTAAAGTCACTGCCTTCTAACGGGCACACAATAAAGTTATTTAGCTTAAGTCGAAATTTTGGCAAAGAAGCGGCAATGACCGCTGGGCTTGATCATGCAAAAAGTGACGCCGTTATATTGCTTGACGCAGATCTTCAAGATCCACCTGAACTCATTCCAAAAATGATCGCATCATGGCAACAAGGTTTTGACGTGGTAAATATGCGGCGAAGCCAACGTCATGGTGAATCCAAATTAAAAAAATGGACCGCGCACGCATTTTATCGCTTGCTCGCTTTGATGTCTGACGAAGTGGTGATTAAAAAAGATGTAGGTGATTTTCGCCTTTTATCACAGAGAGTTGTTCAACAAATCAACAAACTACCAGAGCGTAATCGATATATGAAAGGGTTAATGGCATGGCCTGGATTCAAACAGGTTACTTTGGAGTTTGAACGACCGCAACGAGCAGCCGGCAAGACTAAGTGGAACTTTATTGAATTAGTCGCGTTAGGATTATCAGGCATTACATCATTTAGCATAAAGCCTCTGAAAATTGCCACATGGCTTGGTGTATCAATTTCACTTGCGGCGTTTTTTTATAGTGCATTTTTATTTCTTGAAACACTCATTTTTGGCAACCAAGTACAAGGTTACCCATCTCTGATGCTCGCACAGTTATGGCTTGGTGGCGTACAGTTATTAGCAATAGGTGTACTCGGTGAGTATATAGGGCGAATTTACAAAGAAAGCAAAGGCCGTCCAATTTACATTGTCGAAGAGTCACTACAACTCACACAAAACAAAGCAGATGAAAAACAAGCTGAGCAGGTGACATATGCAAGTAAGTAGTCGCTTAATTCAGCTATCGCTTGCGCTTATTTCAATACTTATCAGTGTAAGGTTAATAAGTTTAGCAATGTATCCGCTTTTCGACACGACGGAAGCGCGCTATGCCGAAATCGCTCGCATAATGTTTGAAACTCGTGACTGGATTACTCCGCAATTTGATTACAACATTCCTTTTTGGGGCAAACCACCGCTTCATACATGGTTTTCAGCTATTAGCTTCACTTTATTTGGTGTCAATGAGTTCAGTGCGCGCATTCCACACTTTTTAACCGGAATACTCTCTTTGCTGACCATCTATTATTTCGCGAAAACGCATTTTTCAAAATTAATAGCTATCAAAAGCATACTTATCCTAACGACATCACTTGGATTTTTAGTAGCTATCGGTATGGTAATGACAGATAGCCTTCTTTTATTTTCAATTACACTCGCAATGGTCTGTTTTTATCATTGCTACTTTAGTGGCAGTAAGTTTGCAGGTCTCTGTTTTTTTGTCGCTCTCGCCATCGGTTTACTCGCGAAAGGGCCTGTAGCAATTATATTAATTGGTATTCCGCTTACCTTATGGAGTCTCCATCATAAAAGGCTGTGGCACGCACTTAATTCATTGCCTTGGCTCGCTGGTTGTACACTAATGCTTGCTTTAACCTTGCCTTGGTACCTAATGGCAGAACTAAAAACCCCTGGTTTCTTAAACTACTTTTTATGGGGTGAACACGTTCAGCGATTTTTAGTTTCTGGATGGCAAGGCGATCTTTATGGTAGCGCCCATAAAGAAGTAAAAGGCACAATTTGGCTATTTTGGTTAGCAGTTGCATTTCCATGGTCATTTATCGCGGCTTGGCAATTCATACACTCAATTAACCCGCAACAAAGCGAAAAATCAAATAGCGAAAAAAATGCGATTACTAAAAGGCACTATTTTCTTTATTGGACACTCTCACCGATGTTGTTATTTACGTTTGCAGGCAATATTTTACCTGCATATGTATTGCCTAGTTTACCCGCGATGGCTATGTTGTTAGCACGATCAAAAATGACGTTAAGAAAACTGATACTGCTTGCTCTATTATCAGCCATGCTAATTCTTGCTGCATTGGGTTACTTTATTGCTGGCTACTCGTCGAAAGTGTCTCACCGAGATGTGTTGCAGAACTTAAGCCAAAATCAACTGTCTCAGCCTATATATTATTGGTACAAACGCCCTTTTTCGGCACAGTTTTATTCTAACGGTGCAGCTCAAAGAATTACGACGGTAGAAGAGCTTCTCATACTAGATGATAGTGCATTGCCTTTTATACTGGTAGCAAGTGAAAAGCATCTCTTTGAGATAAATGTCTACACACAGAGCCAATGTGCACAAATAAGCAAAGCCAAAGGTTTTGTTCTTTTTCAATGTGGAAACTAAATGCTTAAAATTCTATTAGTCGAAGACAATAAGCAAGTTGCCGATATCATTTTCGAGTATTTTGAAGCACTTGATTATGAATTGGATTACGCTGCAACTGGCACACTTGGCTTAAAGTTGGCCGAGCAACATACATTTGATGTAATTATTTTAGATGTAATGCTACCTGGGATAGATGGTATCGGTGTTTGCCAAGCTCTGCGCGCTAACGGTAACGACACTCCAATCATTATGCTTACCGCCCGCGATACCCAACAAGATGAACTACTCGGGCTCTCAACAGGTGCTGATGACTACATTGTAAAACCTTTTGATCTTACGTTACTTGATGCAAGAGTTAATGCACTACACAGAAGAGCTCAGCAACGGTTATTTTCCAGCAATGAACTTGTGATAGGCCCTTTGAAACTTAAACGCGACGAACATCTTGTTTACAGAGAAGAGCAACTAATCAAGCTCAATCCAAGCTGTTATAAAATTCTATTGTGCTTAATGAACAACTATCCCAATGTAGTAAGCAAATCGACAATTGAAGACGTGCTATGGCCTGATGACTTACCTGATCAAGACATTTTACGAAAACATATTTACTTATTGCGCAGTAACCTTAATCAACATTTTGAAAGTGAAATGATTATCACAATTCCTAAAGTCGGATATAAACTAAATGTCGAATAACCCACTGCCCATTGCCAAAAAAATTAGCCGCATTTATCAGATTGTCGCGTTGATAATATTATTGCTCTACGGCTTTATTTTTAAGTTGACGATTCTCGCAACCGAAAACCAAAACAGTATGCATTTACTGAGCATTACTGCTCCTTATCATTTCCAACGGTTTGAAAAAGGCGAGCAAGGTACTCTCAAAATTGATCCGTTATTAACGTTATACGATGAATACACTAATTTACCCCATGAAGTAAAACGTCGTTTAGCGCCAAATAGTGAGGGGCTCGAATCCTTTCACTTTGAAGATGACTCAGAACTCGCGGTACTCTCACAAACGATTTCCTCACCACAAGGTGAGAAGCTAGTGTGGGCAGTACTCAATATTGACGCAACCGAGTGGAGTGACGCGTCTTTTGCACTCATTGAAATCGGTTTGTTATTAATTGGTGTAATCGTTTTTTTACTAGCAGGTATTGCCATTCAAAAAATCGCAAACCGCTTGGCACAGCCATTTTCGGATTGCGCTAGGCTACTAAACCAATCCACAAACCATGACTTTTCGTCAATCTCAATTGATGGCGAAGTATCATATGAGCTCGCAAATATGATTACCGCAATAAACACGTATCGCAGCCGAATAAATAACGCTCTTACACGTGAAAAAAATTTTACGCGCTACATCAGCCACGAAATTCGAACTCCCATGACAGTTATTAAAGGAAGCGTTAGCTTATTACACCGTTCAGAGTACGCAAGCAAAAAACAACTCTCACGTATATCAAGTGCAGTTAACGAAATGGAGCAGCTAACCAATGTATTGCTATTGCTAGCAAGACAACAAGATATTATTGAAAAGCCAGTTCAAATAACACAATCACTAATAGAAAAAATAACTAATCAACACAGTCACCTTTTACACGCCAATAATTGTAGTGTGACAACTTACCTTTCAGATACTGTAAATCTTTTTGTAGAACCTCTACTACTAGAGTCATTAATCAACAACCTACTTATTAACGCGATAAACTGCTCTGAAAATAGCGACATAATTATTAAGCTAACAAAAAGTAGTTTAAGTGTTATTGATGCAGGTGTTGGCCTTAATGAAAAACCAAGGGGGTATGAAGGATTCGGTGTTGGATTAACACTAGTACAAGATATTTGTCAGCGCTATAGCTGGCGGTTTAACTTAATTGAGAATACAAATACCGCAGGATGCACTGCAACGGTGAAATTTAGTTGAAAATACAATTAACGTAATAAGCAAGACACGTTATCAAATTCACAAGCGCATCAATCGACGCGCTTGCCTAATTTGGCATAACCAGTTTCTAAAAACTGCACAACTTGATGGCGTTTTTTACCAATCAGTAAACAGCCATCGCTCATAAATAGAAAATTTAACCACGTCGCTTTAAATGTACGCCAATCAGTTTCAATAACATGCTTTCGCGATAAACAGTAATAAACGGTTGTGTTCTCGTCCCAATCAAGATGATTAATAATTTCTTCAGGAAGCGCTTCATCATTATCCCACGCAGATTCCCACTTTACTGAGTTACCCCATGTTTTACCATTACCCGGCCAATCTTTAGTGTCGAAAAAATCAGGGTGATCTTTTTCACGGCTGACAAATGTGCACCATAAATTCGTTGCACGGCTATCTGACATTGGCTTTATTTTAGAAAGTAAATTTTCTTCGATAGGCAGTTGTTGATGACGAAATGCCCACGCATATTTAAAGTCATCAAGGGATATGTAATTCATACTCGGTCAAATCAGTAAAAAGTCGTGAAACTATACCACAATTGATGTTTAAGCTAAATCACAGTAATGCGCAGAGCATAAGGTTGATAGAAAAGTAAAACGCAAAAAATCAGACTAGTTAAAGTTGGCTTGGTAACGTTTGCTGGTACTTATTGTAAATTTCAGCCAGTTTTCCTGACTTTTTTAATTCAGCAAAACGACCATCAAACAGTTGCGCTATTTGTTTACCGCGTTCAGATTTCGAAAACGCCATATACAAATTCAAAGAGCCAATATCTACTAATTCAAATTCCAATTTATCAGGCTGCTTAGACAAATACGTCGCTAAAATTGTGCGAACATCAATAAAGTAATCGACTCGATTATGGCGCACTAAGTTAAACCCACTGTCCGTGCTTTCGGTCGGTACGCCTTTTATTTGGGATTTTAACTCACCACTGAGTAATTCATTCCGATACCCTGAACGCCAAACCCCGACTAATTCAGGTAGCTGTGTCAATTTCACAGCATTCAAATGGGTCTTTTTAATTAACACAGAAATTGGTTGGCTTAAAACAATATGCTGCGACATAACATAATTGCTATTTAACGGCATTGCGCCGGTAAAATCAGCATTGCCAGACTTTACTAATTCAAGCGCTCTCAGCCAAGGCGTATACTGCACATCAAACTCTTGTACATTATGAAAAACACTGCGCATTAACTCATGATATAAACCGGAACCGTCTTTATCAGTATAATTTGGCCAAGAGTCAGTAACCCAACGAATTGGGGGGTTAATCTCTTTTTGTTGTGACACACAGCAGGTTGAAAACAACAACAAGCTTAAAAAGCAATAAAATCTAATTTTCACAACGCTTGCTCCAGGATGAATACTACAAAACTAAACTAATTTGCTCTGGTTTACTACTTTTAGCTGCAAGTTTGACCTTTACTTAATTACTTATTATGACAAACTTACAGATCTTACCAGTTCAATTTTCAAAAGGTGCCCCGTGCAATTTAATGGTACACAAGATTACATCGCGTCAGATTCACTTAAGCTGGCAGTAAACGCTGCAATTACGTTAGAAAAGCCACTCTTAATCAAAGGTGAACCGGGTACAGGTAAAACCATGTTGGCCGAAGAATTGGCAAAAGCACTCGATACTGAGTTAATTCAGTGGCATATAAAGTCAACAACTAAAGCACAACAAGGCTTATATGAATATGACGCAGTATCACGCTTGCGAGATAGCCAGCTCGGCGATGAAAAAGTACACGACATTAGCAATTACATTGTTAAAGGTAAGCTTTGGCAAGCCTTTGAAGCAAACAAACGCCCTATTCTATTAATTGATGAAATAGACAAAGCTGATATCGAGTTTCCAAATGACTTGTTGCTAGAACTCGATAAAATGGAGTTCTATGTGTATGAAACACAACAACGCGTAAAAGCAATCGACCGCCCAATAGTTATTATTACCTCTAACAATGAAAAAGAACTACCCGATGCCTTTTTACGCCGCTGTTTTTTCCATTACATAAACTTTCCAACAGCAGAGGAAATGGCACAGATCATTGAAGTTCACCACCCTAACGTGAAACAGGATTTACTTGCACAAGCACTGCAAGTTTTCTTTGGTTTACGTGATGTAAATGGCCTTAAAAAGAAACCATCCACCAGCGAATTAATCGACTGGCTTAAATTGTTACTTGCCGAAGATATAGACGCACAAACCTTGCATGATAAAACTCAAAAAGGCGGACTTATGCCACTTTTTGGCGCACTGCTTAAAAATGAGCAAGATGTAAGCCTTATCGAAAAACTCGCATTTCTCGCTAAGCGTTAACACTTATGCTGATTGCGTTTTTTTCCACATTAAAAAAACACCGCGTAAATGTGAGCGTGCGTGAACTGTTGGATTTAATCAATGCATTAAAAAAACAGGTCATATTTGCCAATATCGACGATTTTTATCACTTGGCAAAACTGTGTCTAGTCAAAGACGAAACGCAGTTTGATAAATTTGATCGCGCTTTTGCTGAATATTTTGAAGGGGTTGAGGCTGTTGATATTTTCTCTAAGCTGCAAACCCAACATCAACTTCCCGAAGCGTGGTTAAAAAAGGAATTTGAAAAGCACCTTAGCCAAGAAGAAAAAGACAAAATTGAGGCCCTAGGTGGCCTTGATAAACTTATGAAAACCTTGGCAGAGCGCCTAAAAGAGCAGCAAAAAAGGCATGCCGGTGGTAATAAGTGGGTTGGCACTGGCGGCACCTCCCCGTTTGGTGCCTATGGTTATAATCCTGAAGGCATACGTATTGGGCAAGATGGCAACAATCATCGCCGCGCTGTAAAAGTGTGGGATAAACGCCAGTTCAAAAACCTTGATCAAGACGCCGATATTAGCTCGCGTACCATGAAGCTCGCGCTAAAAAAGCTCAGAAAGTTTGCCCGTAGCGGTGAAAGTGACGAACTTGATTTGAATAACACGATTAGCGCAACTGCAAAACAAGGCGGTATGCTCGATGTAAAAATGAAACCTGAGCGCCACAATGCCGTAAAAGTACTTATGTTCTTTGATATTGGTGGCTCGATGGATGACTATATTCACACCTGTGAGCAACTGTTTAGCGCTGCACACTCTGAATTTAAACACCTAGAGTTTTTCTATTTTCATAACTGCTTATATGAAAACGTATGGCAAGATAACAAGCGCCGTTACAGTGACGTATTGGATACCTTAACAATCATCAACCGCTTTGCGAGCGACTATAAAGTGATTTTTGTTGGTGATGCAACAATGGGGCCTTACGAGATTGATTACTCCGGTGGCAGTGTTGAACATTGGAATGAGGAGCCAGGCAGAGTATGGCTTGAAAGAATAACGCAACACTTTAGTAATGTAGTTTGGCTTAATCCACAACCGAAACAATATTGGCACTACTACCCTTCAATTGGCATTATTGAGCACTTAATGGAAAAGCGCATGTTTCCCCTTACGCTAGATGGGATCGGGCAAGCAATTAAAAGTTTAAATTAGCGCTTACTGCGACTTTACTTTATCTAAATTTGATTAGTAGGATAAAACCCTAATTATAAAATAAAGCATATAAAATGGATAAGCACACGGTTACAGAGTACTTTATGAGTAAGCCTTTCACGAGCGTAAGCCAACCGTTTGGAGAAGGCGTAGACGTTTTTAAAGTCAAAGATAAAATGTTTGCGACCCTATCGCTTGGTAACGGTAATGAGAAAGATACAAATGGTAAAATGGCGGGTCACTATTGCATTAATTTAAAATGTGACCCTGATGAAGCACTTGCGCTACGCGATATTTTTGACGCTGTTATTCCAGGTTATCATATGAATAAAAAGCTTTGGAATACCGTGATTCTTGATGGTTCAATGCCAAAAGGTGAAATTGAGCGCCTTATAGATAATTCGTTTTTATTGGTTGTTAGTAAAATGACCAAAGCAGATAGAGAAATGATATCACTTCACCTGTAACTCTAAGTATTTGCTTAAAAATAAAAAGGGAGTTAAATAATTAAAACTCCCCACTTATTTTTTATTTAAGCAAGCGGTCAGTAGTTTGCAAGGCTTTGCGGATCATATTTTTCAGAATCAAGAATAACATTCACTTCACGGGCTTTTGCATCAAGTTCAGCTTGCCAAATACTCAACTCTTCCATCGTAATAGTATTGTCATCAAGCTGCCAAAGCTGGCGAGAACCGGCATATGAGTAGTTAATTATCTGCATAGCGATAACATCGCCTTCCTCAACGGCAGCTTTTAACCTACGCATTTTGCGGGTAATGTAATTTAGCTGCTTTTTTAGCTCCCAAACATACGTTACTTCTGTCATAAAATCGTGATGCTTATATTTTTTTAACACGCTACCAATCACTAAACAGCTAATCACGACTCCTGCAAGGTTCCAGTGGAAATGACCCCCTTGCTCATTCGGTAAAACGGCGATGAGCCCTTGTGCAATACCCAAACTGCCGACAACGAGTGCAGCAATGCAGCCAACAATCACTTTATTTAAATGATTGCGATAACGAGCTTTGTTGATCTCTTGTAATTTCATGCGCGTAAAACCTATAAATTATTCTGACGTGTATCAAGACAAGGCATTTTACCATTTATTAATTGAAACAAAACCTTGCAAGTCAGTTGTTAAAATATAAAATGAAAACGATTATCAATAGCATTAGATAGGAAAACACATGAAATATTTAATTAAGTTAGGTTTTATTACGTTAGCGGGAGCACTATTCTCTGCCAATGCATCAGCTTCGTGCAAAGCTACACTCGAAGCCAACGATATGATGCAATTCAACCAAAAAGCACTGATCTTTTCTAAAGACTGTAAAGAAATTAGCATTGAGTTAAAGCACGTTGGTAAATTACCTGCTCAAACCATGGGTCATAACGTTGTAGTTGTAGACACAGCAAATATACAGGCTGTTGCAACAGATGGTATGTCGGCAGGAATTGATAACCAATATGTAAAACAAGGCGATGAGCGCGTATATGGATATTCCAAAGTAATCGGTGGCGGCGAAACAACCACACTCACTTTTGCGACCGACAAATTAAAGGCTGGTGGCGACTATTCATTTTTCTGCTCATTCCCAGGCCACTGGGCGATTATGAAAGGTAAGTTAGAGTTCAAATAGGCTGAAAATTCCTACTGGGCGTTTTTTAAACGCCCTTAAGGACAAATGTCCTTACCTCAAACATCTACAAAGCACTATATTGGTGAATCACTTTGAAAATACAGTGTGTAATAATGAACTTTAACGTCATTAAAACGTCATAACTCTGTATTAAGTTAATGGAAATCGCAGGCACCCTGATCCAGTGGCTGTACTTGTAAAACCAGTGTTTACCCTAAACACTTAGATAAGAGAGTCGAAAATGGACTATTTATATCAAGGATCCAAAATCCATGTGGCATTGCCTGTGGACTTTGCATCCATCAACAAAAGCAAGGTGACTTTCGAAGATAAGTCAGGCAATCAACGCGTTGATTTCGAAAACAAAAGCGACGCACGCCAATTCCTTAGCTGGCTAACAAGCCAAAAATAAAAAAACCGCGAAATTCGCGGTTTTTTTATGTCTGCTAATAAGTTTGTTAGCTTAGCCAATTAAATAAACCTCACATTTAAAACGCTTACACCAGATAAAAATATTTCGCTCTGCTCACATAAGATATAGAGTAAATACTTCATTAAACTGTAAATTAGCTGTAAAACTAAACACTTAACTTAGTACCTTTATTAACAACAAAAATAAGGGTATACATGAAAACCAACGCTATCTCACTACTTGTTGCTGGTGCTATTGCTTGCGCAAGCCAACAAGCGAACGCCTTCTCACAAGAAACACACAAACGCATTGTTATTGATGCAGTAAATTACATGCAACAAAACCCAAGCTCTACTGAATATGCCAAGTTGTCCGCATGGGCGTCTCAACTTAACTTGTCAGTTGCACAGTTGGCTAACCTACTTGGTCAAGCTGCTTACGATGTTGATGATTTTGAAGATACATTCTTTTGTGGCGCAATCACAGGGTCTTGCGTACAAGCGCCTATTTGGGGCGCAGCTGAGAGCATTGTAAAATACACTAGCTACTGGCACTTTCAAAACCATACTCAAGGCCCTGACCAACACGGCAATGACTTTGGCGGTTATAACTACCAAAAACTTACGGTATGGGGTGACATTGATAATTTAGCCGCCACTTGGTTAAAAGGCGATTACTTGGACGATGGCCGCGGTGGCGAAACCGGCTGGTTTGGTTCTGACTCAACTAAATACAATAGCTACGGAATCACTGAAGCAAACTACCGTATCGATGGTCACTCACACTACAAAATGTATGATGACTTTGAAGAAATGCCGTTCCAACCAATTGATCATTTAGGTCAGTACTGGTTTCAAAAGTTTATCGAAAGTAAAAACCCACAGATCCTAGGATTTGTATTTCATACCACTGATTTACTACAGCCACACCACACTTGGGTAACGTCTGCTTTAAATCACTCTGGTTGGGAATCATGGGTAAAAGATTACTACGATAAAGAGCAGCTAAACGATTTTAGTAAAGTCAGCCAAGCACTTGAATACTACGCAACACTTGATGCAAACCAGCAAGATATTCGCCCTATTCTTACTCAAGGTGGAGCCCTTTCATATTCACAAGGTGGCATAGTACTTAATTCAAAAGATCACTATGACCGCGTAAATACCGGGCAAGTTGTGATCCCACATGCCATTGCTATGGTCGTTCATTTACTTAATCATGCCGTGGTACAGCTATAAATGAAGTTTTTAGTATTATTAAGCACGCTTTTAGCGTGCTTTGCACACGCTAATGTGCAATTTAATAACCAAGAAATTGCTTTTATGAAGCAGTTTTATGTAAAACAAGGTGAGCAGTTAACACTAAGTCAAACACAACAAAGGCTTGAAACCCTGTACTTTCATCTTGCCCTCGCTAAACAAAAAGCACCAACATTATTAGATCGTGTTACAAGTGTCGGCTTTAGCACTAACTATCATAAAAAACGCTATATGATCAGCTTATTAAGTAACGAAAATACTCAAGTTTCAGTGCCAAACATTGCTCTTACCAGCACAAAACTAAAACAGTTACTTGGTAACTATCCTCATAATGGCATCGCAACAACGCAACTTTTAGCTAAGTTAACTCAACCCTTAACTACAAGCTATACATTGGCAGATGCTTATAATGATGCATCCATGCAAGCGCGCTTTAACCTGCACCAAGGTGACATTAAGCAACTAACTGAACTCGTAAAGGTAGAAGCCCATTACCAAACCGTAAAGCAACAGCATCAGAACCCAAATATTCGCTGGCCAGTGCTCGAGTCACTCAGTACAAGTCAGGCTATCACGCCAGCTCTGCTTAACTACCTTGGTGTAAAAGCCAGTATGCATAATGAAAGCCCATACCTCGACAGTTTGAAACAACAAATTTCAACACCTGAAATTGCTAAATACTACCAACAAAATAAACAGCAATTTCGCTATAGTTCAGAAGTAACAGCCGCATCACTAATCTTTAACTCGCAAGAAGCTGCACAAGCCGCCTACAAAAATAATGCGCTGTCACAGCAACTTAATAGTAAAAAAGCCGTTATAAAGCGTAAAACGCTTAACAATAACTTTGTTAATCAAGCTGCATTTAATTTATCAACAAAACAAGGTCCAACGCTTTTACGCACACCTAAAGAGCAATGGGTGATCATTCAAGTATTTGATAAAAAATATGATTACTACCCTGAAAACAGTGAAACCGTTGTCTATCAGGCGAAAACCTCACTTGCAACAACACTGGCTAAAAAGCAGTATGCCACTGCTAAAAATCAATGGCTAAAAGGCGACCAATTATGAAATTAAAATTACTATTTGCTAGCATAGTCATAGGGTTGATTATCGCGCTTGGTTGGTTTAGCAATTTGCCAATGAGCCCAAATACTTATACTCCAATGAATGCCCCAAAAGCCGTGCATTCAAGTGAAAAACCCGCAGAAAAAATACAATCTATCGAAACAAAAGCACCAGTATTAACCGTTAACAGCAGATTAAAAACAACACCAATCAGCCCCGTAAAAACGCATGTTAAAGTGGATATTCCGCCGATATCACCAACTAAGATAGAGACAAGATTTACCGGTGATTTAGACGATCACGAGGCTTACTTAGCGTATGAGAATAAACAAGAAATCGCGTTAAAAACAGCGTATATTCAAGCCGCCAAAGACAAAGTAAAACTGTTAAACTCTTGGTTAGTAAACGGCATAAACCAACAACTTGATGCCTCTCAAATTGAATTTGCGAAAGAAAAAATTAAAGCGCTAGAGCAACTCACCCAATCATTAGAAGAAGAACTAAAAAAGGCAAGCTAAATGCTCGCCTTTTGACCAAACCAACTAATCTATTATGCCGGTTTTAAATCAATTTTGCGCTGGTTGTAGTAGCTAATAAGGTCATCTACTGTTTTTTGGCAATACTCACGAATGCCAGAAACCAGCATATTCTTTTCACCTTTACCAATCACTTTGTCGCCATCTTTAAAAACAAACGGTAGCGTGATTTTTCCGCGTTTTCCTGTTAGCTCAAATTCAGGCGTCACAAACTCTAATACCGGCTGTTTAACATCTAGGCTAGAGAACTCAATCGACATTGACTCATACATCACCATAGGGCGTGCAGGGTTAATCATCACCTCTTGCTCACCCATCAGCGGAATAATCACGTGTGGGAATGCTTTACCTGAAAATTCCACATAGTTTTTAATTAAACTATTGGTCAGCTCTTCACACGTTGATGTCTCACCTTCACGATTTACCGATAAGTACACTTTATCATCTTGTGTTAACGCAATTTCACTGTCGGCATTTGGAAAAGTAAGCGATACTTTTTCGTCTACCATGCCAGCAAAAGTAAAGTGCATTTTTTCACTTACACCGTATTTGTTTAACACCATTGAGAAAAGTAAATCACCTGGTACACAAAAACGCTTTGCATCAATATCATGAAGCGGGTTGTAATCGTCAGCAATCAGTTTTGCAAAACGGCTAGCCTGATCACGGCTGAACGATACTTTTCCTTCAGACTCTTGATAGAAACCAGATAACATAAAATAACCTCAATTTTAACTTGGCCGCGCATTTTATCAGCGTTTTTCTGAATAATTGGTCATACCTGTTGAAAGGCAATCACGATTGCTAAAAGCGCCATTCTAAATTTAAATAATACTTATCCATAGATAAGAAAGTGTGGTGACTATAACCGGCTTTTAAACCCCAGTTGCGGGCGAAATCATACTGTAAACCTAAGCCTAAATTTGCCCCAAAATTGGTTGAGTTTTCGCGTGCAATCGGCTCTTGCTGCTGCGAGCGATGGTAAGTTAATTTAGTAGAGACACGCGTTACTGCAAGACCAGCGATACCGTAAAACGATAACTTATCATTAATATGATAAAAATGATAAATACCATCTAAGGTTAAAATACTCGCATCGCTGTCATGATACACATTATTCTTACAATCAAAAAAACAGAGGTCTAACCAATCAAGTTCAATGCCATAGGTATAGTTGGCGCGCACTGCTAAATCGTTTGTCACATAATAACCTAAGCCAACACTTGCGTTAACAATGTCAGAATCATCACCATTTAAATCATAATCATCCAATAAATCTTGCAGGTTTTGGTCTAGCTCGTCGCGCGCATCCTTACTGTTGTAATTGTAATAATTTGAAGCAGCCCCAAAGTTGATAAAATATTGACCTTGCTTTTGGTTTTTTGCCATTGCTGTAGCGGGAATTAAAAGCGTTACTATAAAAATCAGAAAAGAAACCGATTTCATAACATATCCTTTTGTATTTGAATGAAAAATTAAAAACGGATATATCGTACCTAATTTGTGAAAAACGCCCATAAATTAATGGTAATAAAATGTAAAAAGCCAGCATAATGCTGGCTTTTATAAACAATAAATTAAAACGTAATTATTATTGCGCTTGGTACGCCTTATAGGCTTTTTCTAGCTTCTTCGCCTGCTTCTTAGAAACACCAATATGGTTTAACGCTACGCGTAAACGTGCTCGCGACATATCTGAACCAAGAATCTCCATTGCATCAACAACCGATGTAGACGATGTTTTACCTGTGATAGCAACAAAAATTGGCTCTAAGAAGTCTTTAATCTTAAGCTCAAAGTACGTTGCAACCGCTTTTGCAATGGCAAAAATCTCTGATTTTTCCCAAGTACGTAGTGCTTCTAATTCCCAGATGAAAATTTGTAATGCTTCACGCACCACATCTTCTTCTACTTTGCCAGCAGTTAATAATGCAGGGTCATATTGTGGTGTACCCGCAACAAAGTGGCCTGCTAAATCGACTAAATCTGATAACGTATTAATACGTGTTTTTGCCTGTGGTAATACTTTAGCAAGTAACTCAGGGTTAAATTTCCAGTCAAAGAAACGCGCCATTAACTCTTCGTCAGATAAGTTTTCGCGGATCCATAAACCGTTTAACCAGTTAAGCTTGTCGATATCGAAAATTGGTCCACCTAGTGATACACGCTTCATATCAAAGTGTTCAATCATTTCATCAAGCGTGAACTTTTCACGCTCATCTGGCATTGACCAACCCATACGGCCAAGGTAGTTAAGCAATGCTTCTGGTAAAAAGCCCATCTCTTTATAGTAATTAATCGATGTTGGGTTTTTACGCTTAGATAATTTTGACTTATCAGGGTTACGCAGTAGTGGTAAGTGACCCAATACCGGCGGCTGCCAGCCAAAATCTTCATAAAGTTTTAATAGCTTAGGCGCCGAGTTAATCCATTCTTCACCACGGAAAATATGGCTAATTTCCATATGGTGATCATCGACCACATTCGCTAAGAAATAGGTTGGGAAACCATCCGCTTTTAAAAGCACCTGCATGTCTACGTTTTCCCACGGGATTTCAATCTCGCCACGTAGGTAATCGTTAAACTTGAAAGAACCTTCCGTAGGAATTTTCATACGGATAACGTAAGGCTTACCCGCTTCAAGGTTTGCTTTAATTTCGTCTTCAGACAAGTTTAAACCACGGCCGTCATACTTAGGACGAAGACCTTCCGTCATTTGCTCTTCACGCATTTGGTCAAGCTCTTCAGCTGTAGCAAAACAGTAAAACGCTTTACCTTCATCAACCAATTGGTGAGCAAACTTTTTGTACATATCAGAACGCTCAGACTGACGGTAAGGGCCAAACTCACCACCCACATCAGGACCGTGATCCCAGTTAAGGCCTAACCACTTAAGGCTGTCCATAATCGCTTGTTCTGATTCACGCGTGCTACGCACTTGGTCTGTATCTTCAATACGCAGTACAAATTCACCACCTTGCTGTTTCGCAAAGCAGTAGTTAAATAGTGCAATATAGGCCGTTCCTAAATGCGGATCACCGGTTGGTGACGGTGCAACACGTGTACGAATTGTCATCAAATGTCTCTTATAAATCGATAGCGATAAAATTGGCGAAAAGATAGCACACCACAGCTATTTTTCGAAGTCATTCCCGCACTTTTTTAAGCTAAATGACCACCTCTATTCCACCATCACGATGCCTTAGCACTTGATCAACCCTAGCAAGGCCTAGTCCAAATGCTTGTCGAGAGCTGGGGCCGCCCAAAGTAAATCTCAGTGCGTTACAATTCGCGTTGCCATTGCGTGTGAATACATCAACGGTTCGCACAATCACGCGATTTGCTTTTAATTGATTTGCCAGTGAGAACATATTAATATGCTCCGGCAGTGGTAAATACACATTCAAGCCCGAAAAAATGGCCTCTAAACCATGTTTTTCAAAAAGCGAACGCAGTAAGTTGATGCGCGCGCTTACTTCTTCTGCGAGCTGCGATTGGTTACGTTTAAATTCATCATCGTGTAATGCAAGTGCTAACAACTCAAAATTCATCATCGAGACCGACCAACACTGACTATGAATTTGCTTAAGCACGGCTTGTTGCCACAAAAATGGCGCAATTAAGTAACCAGCACGCAAGCCACCAGCAAAGTATTTTGAAAAGCTACCAATATAAAACACCCTGTCGTTGGCAGTTTGCCAAAGCGGTAAACGCCAGTTTTCAGGCAAACAGTAGTTCACATCATCTTCAAGAATAAAAAAGTTATAACGCTGGCTAAGTGCAAGCAGTCCATCTAGCGTTGCTTGGTCATAGCGAATATTGGTGGGGTTTTGGCAGTTTGGCGTTATGTAAATCGCTTTTATCTTATGCGACTTACAATAAGCCTCAAGGGCATTTAAATCGATACCTGCGGGCGTAAGAGCAATCGGTTTAGTATTTAAACCGAGTGAATCACATGCTTGATAAAATCCCGGATAACACATTTCCTCATGAAGCACCGTATCACCCGCTTGGCACAATGCAGCAAGCACACTGTAAATCGCTTGCTGAGCACCTTGGCAAAAAATCAGCTCCTGCTTGCCAATTTGCAATCCTTTATCGTTTAACCAAGCTTTAAACGTACTTTGTAGTTCATCGCTGCCATTGAGTTTGTAGCGCAAAATATCTGTCAGCGCAGATTCGTTATTTGCTAACTTGCGCATTTGCTCGGCCAATACATTTTGCTGCCCCATAAGCGGCATCATGCTCGATGAAAAATCGGTATCGTCTAATTCATCCAGATGAACTGACTGCGCTTTTATAAACGTGCCTGCCCCAAGTTTTGCCGTAGCAATGCCGCGTTTAACGAGTAAATCATAGGCGCGCGTAACCGTGCCATGAGTCACACCAAGGTGATCGGCCAAAATTCGTTGCGCTGGCAATTTTTGCTCAGCAGAAATTACCCCAGATTGAGCGACACGCTCAATTAAATCTGCAAGCGATTGATATTTTGAATTTAATTTACAGAGCTCTTGATACTCCGTCACATCTGGCAACCAAATTGTATTCATAACAATATTTAAATTGATCCTTTTTAAACAATATGCCATTGCTAACAATATAAATAAACATGAAATTGTATTGATACAATTGGAGGATCAAAATGGAAACCAGCGCAGTATTGTCATTATTGCCTGCACTTATATTATTTAGCATAAGCGCAACTCTCACACCGGGGCCAAATAATATTCTGCTCGCCTATTCAGGGGCGAATTTTGGTTTTCGTAAAACACTGCCACATATTGTGGGCATTCGTATCGGCATGACGTGTATGCATTTAGCTATGTTGCTTGGCCTTGGCAAGCTGTTTGAACAGTATCCAATGTTGCATCAAGTATTAAGTGCGTTTGCTGCCAGCTACATTATTTATTTAGCCATTAAGATTGCTCGCGGTAAGCCAAATAGCAGTAACAGTAGCGCCTCCCCTATGACCTTTAGCCAAGCAGCGCTATTTCAATTGGTGAACCCTAAATCATGGGCAATGTTACTCACTTTAGTAACCGCACTTACCTTACCCAATGAACAGTACTGGCCGTCAGCTTTGCTAGGCGTAATCGTGTTTAACTTGGCAACCTTGCCCTGCTCGTTTTTTTGGGTTGGTGTTGGTCGATACCTAAAGGGGTTTCTACAAAATCCACAAAAGCTAAAACGTTTTAATTTAGTTATGGCGACTCTGTTACTACTGACATTACCACTTATCTTTTATTAAGGAGTAAACAATATGAAGGTGTGCCACATAATTGATGACCATGATTTTGAACATATTCATCAGTTTTTATCGCTTCATGCATACTGGTGTTTAAATATTCCAAAACACACATTAAAAACGGCGTTAAGCAACTCATTATGCTTTGTTATAAAAAATGAAGACGGCGAATTGCTCGCATTTGCACGGGTAGTCAGTGACTATGCCACATTCGCTAATTTACTCGATGTCTTTGTGTTACCCGAATACCGCGGAGCAAGTGTTGGTAAAACTCTCATAAAAGCCGTTGTCGAGCATCCTAAGTTACAAGGTTTAAGGCGTTTCACCCTTGCCACTAAAGATGCGCATGGGCTTTATCAACAATTTGGCTTTAAAGCGCCTAAATTCCCAGACGCAAATATGGAAATCTATTTACCCAATATTTATCAAGATTAAGGCACAATAATAGTAGGGGCTTCTGGTTCTTCTTTACCTAACATACGGCGAATAGCATGTAGTTTTTGCGCATGCTCATTCTCTTTATGGTACGCAATATACACATCACGTTTAAACTCAGGTAATGCATCTAATCGATGTAACGACCCTTGCTCAATAAAAGGCTCTACTAATACATCGGGCAAATATGCCGTACCACCACACTGCAACATTAAATCAAGAGCGATACGTGCTGTACTGGTTCGCATTAATGGTGTTGCCATGCCTTTAAGCTCTTTACCATGCCATGCAGTAAAATTAGTGCCCCAATCAACACGAATATAACGGGTTACGTCACTTGGGCTAGCAATTGGTTCGCTTGAAGTTGATACCGGGATTAATGCAAAAGTATGCAGTAATTCAATTTTAAGCTCTTCCGCTTTGGGCGGATCAAAAATAATTGCGATATCTAGTGAGCGCTCTAACAATTGTCGCGTGATCTGCTCTCGCGCTAAAATTTCAGCTACCAAGCTCACATCGGGTTGCGTTGCGTATATTTTTGAAATCGCATCATGAATGTAGGTATCCCAGGTATTCGGCGTACCGGCGATAGAGATTTGTGTCACTTGCTCTTGGGTTAGTGCCACATCCTGTTTAGCCATACGCAATGTTTGCATCATCACTTCGGCATGCGAAACAAATCGTTCGCCCGCAGGCGTAAGCTGAATATTATTACGGTTGCGAATAAATAGCTCTACGCCAAAATACTGCTCAAGCTGGCGAATTCTCGAACTTACAGCAGCTTGCGTTAAATATAAATTTTCAGCCGCCTTACCAAAATGGCGACAATTTTTTACTTCTATAAAGGTTTTAACTAATTCGATATCCAAAGCAGCATCTCTTATCGTGACGATAAATTTTTATTGTTGTACTTAGTAAACACAATTCACGCATACTCCGCCAAAATGGGCAAAGTTGTCAACATGAGTATCTCATATGGACTTATTACATGGTTTTGTAAAAACAAGCAATTTCTATGATGACCTGAATTTTCCACAAGGATTTAACCGTAGCGGCCACTTTACAATTCAAGAAGCAGAGTTGTTAACAGCCATCGGTAAGCGATTATTTCAATTAGAACATCAACTAGCAGAGCCACAAAATCACACTGAAGAGAATTTTGTGGCTATGTGCGTTACAAAACGAGACCCCGAAACTCGATTAGAGAGTTTGTGGCACAAGTATAAATCGGCTACTCAAAGCAAACGATTTCAAACGCTAAGTAGTTCAGTTAAAGCCAATGTTGACAGCGCATTTAATGAATTAGAAGGTAATTACTAATGCGTGGTTGGATAATTTACAAACACAATGACTTACTACTACGACAAGAAGCATATGAGGTTAATCGCTTAGTTGAAGTCGCAAATGAAGAGAATATTGAGTTACAGGTATTTTCACCGGATCAGTTTGATCTTACGGTTACCCGTGATGATGAAAAAAGTATATTAATCGATGGTGAGCGTCAGAAGCTGCCTGACTTTGTAATGCCGCGTATGGGTGCTGGTACAACGTACTTTACCCTTGCTGTTGTTCGTCACTTAGAGCGACTAGGTGTGTATTGCGTAAACAGCTCGCATTCTATTGAAGTTGTAAAAGACAAATTATTTGCTCAACAAATTTTAGCTGAGAAAAACTTACCAACCCCCGATACCATGCTAGTTAAGTTCCCGGTAAATGTGGCGCTAGTTGAAAAACAAATTGGCTTTCCTGTGGTAGTTAAAACCCTTTCGGGTTCACAAGGCAGCGGGGTATTTTTATCAAAATCCCCAGGAGAATTTGATGACTTAATGCAGCTAATTGAAGCTACAAGTCCAAAAGCCAACATTATTCTTCAGCAGTTTGTAAAAGCCAGCCATGGTCGAGATTTACGTGTATTTACCATAGGTGGTCGCGCAATTGCCTGTATGGAACGAAATTCAAATGGCGAAAACTTTAAAGCTAATGTAAGTGCCGGCGGCGTGGGCAAACTTTATCCAATCACCCCAGAGATAGAGTGGCTAGCAACGCAAACAGCTAATGTATTAGGCTTAGATGTTGCCGGTATCGATTTATTATTTGATCAAGAACACTTTAAAATTTGCGAAGCGAATTCATCGCCTGGCTTTGAGGGATTAGAAAACGCAGTCGATATTGACGTACCGCGTGAAATCTTTCACTTTATTCGCATTCGCTTAGGTATTTTTGATAAAGCCTCCGCTAAAAAGGTAACCAAGCCAGTTGCAAAGCAATTGGAAGAAAAAAGCTAATTAATCGCTTTAACAAAAAACGCAGCCTAGAGCTGCGTTTTTTGTTTCTTTAATAAGTAGCTTTGAATTTGTTTAGGTAATTTGCATTTACCCGTTGTTGCGCCATCACAATCGTGTACTGCTACTTTCACAAGTTTACTATCCGCTACCGGCACAATGTACTTTTCACAGCGTTTACCTTTTTGAACATAGCCTTCAATGCATTGCCACCCGCCTTTGCCATTATCAATGGCAAATTCGGGCAAGCCATAGCTGACACACTGGCCGTAGCGCCAATCCTTACCAATAGGGCAAACACATCCACCACCTACTAAGGATTTATCCATGTCTTTGCCACATTGGCTCGCATATAAATTCAGTGGAAGAAATAAGAGTAATATTAGCCATTTCATTTGTCACTCCTTAACAAAAAGCAAAACAACACTGTGACATATTACATATAACGCATGAAAAAACAAAAAACGCAGCCGAAGCTGCGTTTTGTAAAACTCTTTACTACTTATTGAAAATTAAGCAGCTTTCTTGGCTACTTCATTTTCTAAAAAGGCAATAATATCGTTAGACTCATAAAGCCATGTTACTTTGTCGTCTTGCTCAATACGTAAGCACGGCACTTTTACTTTACCGCCCTCTGCCGCAAGTGTTTCACGGTGAATACCTTCAGCTTTTGCATCGCGTAATTCAATGTTTAAGCTGTTGCGCTTCATTGCGCGGCGTACTTTTACGCAAAACGGGCACGCTTTGAATTGATATAAGCTTAGGTTTTGGGTTTTTGCGTCAATTTCAGCTTGCAGCTGTGCATCGCGCTTAACACCTCGTGGTGTTGTAATAAAATCAAAAAATAAAATAATGCGGCCTAATAGCCAACGAACAAACTTCATACAACCTCCAATCAATTTGGCGGCATTCTACTGTAAATGTTGGAACGAATAAAGGTTAGTCCGAAGTAAGGGGAGTCTTACTTATAACCAACGGCGAACGTGTTTTTTATACTGGGTAAACTGCTCACCAAAGCGCTCGGTTAACGCGGCTTCTTCTGGTTTAATTTGAAAGCGCTCAATAAACAGCATAAATGCCACAACACCTAACAAACTTAACCAACTGCCAAGTAAAATCGCTACCCCAAGCAAAACGGCAAGCACAAACAGTTTAAAATTAACTGTGCGAATAATCTCAAATGTAAATTCAGCATCCGACACTAAATACATACCCACCATACAAAATAATCCCACCACAGGGGGTGGGATTTTATTATTCAGCTTATTGGCGAATAAGGTAATCACCTTCACCTACCCATTTATAGGTGGTTAGTGCCTCTAAACCCATCGGCCCACGGGCATGCAGTTTTTGTGTTGATACCGCAACTTCAGCACCTAAACCAAACTGCGAGCCATCAGTAAAGCGCGTGCTCGCATTTACATATACCGCCGCAGAATTTACCGCTGCAACAAACTTATTGGTGTTGCTTAAACTCTCAGACAAAATACCATCTGAGTGACCTGATGAATGCTCACGAATATGTATTATCGCTTGGTTAATATCATCCACTACTTTTATGCCAAGCGTTAGGCTTAACCATTCTTTGCTGTACTCACCATCAGCAATTCGGCTAACACGCTCACTAAGCGCAGCTGCTCGTTCGCAGCCTTTAAGTGTCACTTGCTCTAAACGTTGTGCTAATAATGGCACTAACTGCTTTGCAATTGATTCATCCATAAGCACAGTATCAAGCGCATTACACACACTTGGGCGCTGTACCTTAGCGTTTTCAATAACATCCAACGCTTTTTGCAAATCAGCAGAAGCATCAACATATAAATGACAAATACCAATACCGCCAGTGATCACCGGTATTGTGCTGTTTTCCACGCAAACCTTTTGCAACGTATCGCCACCGCGCGGAATAATCATATCGATGTACTTATCTTGCTTTAAAAGCTCAAGCACTAAAACGCGATCTGGGTTGGTAATTAATTGCACTGCATCTTTATTAATGCCGGCATCAATAAGCGCTTTACCAATTAATTCAACTAAGTAAGTGTTAGTATTAAGTGTTTCTTTACCGCCGCGTAAAATACTGGCGTTACCGGTTTTTAAACATAAACAGGCGATATCTAAAGTAACATTGGGGCGCGCTTCATAAATAACGCCTACCACACCTAATGGCACAATTTGTTTTTTTAAGCGCAGGCCATTTTCAAGCGCTTTTCCATCATATTCACCGCCAACAGGGTCATCCATTGCGATTAAACTTTGAATATCATCGGCAATGCCTAAAATGCGTTCTTTATTTAATAACAAACGATCAAGCAAGGCTTCGGTTAAGCCATTTTCTTTACCTGCGTTAATATCGCGTTGGTTTACTTGCTCGATTTGTTCGGCATTTTCTAAAATGATGGAACGAATATTTTCTAATGCTGTATTTTTCTGTGCTGTTGTCGCCACAGCGAGATCAAAACTTGCTAACTTTGCCTGCTGTGCTAATTGCGTAATCACGTTAATCCTCCAAAAAGTACTAAATCATCGCGGTGAATCACCACCGCCCCGTAGTCGTAACCGAGCAATTGATTGATTTGCTCGGAATGTTGCCCTTTTATCTGGGCCAGATCGCTTGATGAATAACGACAAATGCCACGTGCTATTTGCGCCCCATTTTGGTCGCATAATTTCACCATGGCACCGCGTTCGAATTTACCAAGCACATCACTCAAGCCTTTTGCTAACAAGCTTGATCCTGAGTGTTTCATTGCGCGAACAGCGCCTTCATCTAATATTAGCTCACCGCTTGCTGGCGGCCCTGCCATTAACCACTGTTTACGGCTTTCTGTCACTGACGCTGTTGCTACAAAACGCGTTCCAACATCTTTGCCTAGTGCCGCGTCTACAATGACATTGTCTTTATGGCCTGCGGCAATAATCACTTCAACACCTGCTCGGCACGCAATATCGGCTGCTTGCAGTTTAGTTGCCATGCCGCCGGTGCCTAAATGCGTACCCGAGCCGCCTGCCAATGCTTTTAAATTAGCGTCAATTTTATCGACCAAGTTAATCAACTTGGCATCTGGGTTAGCGCGCGGATCGGCGGTAAATAATCCCGGCTGATCCGTCAGTAACAACAATTTATCGGCCTTAGCGAGAATGGCAGCCAAAGCCGATAAATTATCATTATCCCCAACTTTAATTTCTTGTGTTGCCACCGCATCATTTTCATTAATGATCGGCACAATATCGTGTTTAATCAGCGCCTTTAGCGTATCGCGTGCATTTAAATAGCGCTCACGGTCGTCTAAGTCTGCGCGGGTTAACAACATTTGCCCCACATGCATACCGTATAAGTTAAATAAGGTTTGCCATGTATGGATCAAGTGGCTTTGGCCAACGGCTGCAAGCATTTGTTTATTGTTCACATTGCTTAAGTCGCAACTTAAATGTAAATGCTCTTTTCCCGCGGCAACCGCACCGCTCGAAACCAAAATAATTTTGTGCCCTTTCTTTTTTAATTGGGTACACTGGCGCACTAATTCAACCATATGCGCTTTATCTAAGGTAAAACTGCCACCGGTTAATACACTTGTACCCAGCTTTACTACGATTGTTTGACTTGTTTCACTCATTCCCCATACCCTAAACGACGGGCCAGTGTCTTTGTTATATCAAAGCTGAGAAAATCAACAAGGGTAAAATGGTCTCACACAAAAAAATATCATGCAAACAACCCAATCAACCAAATTTAAATAAGAAAATCTAATCCATGACAGCATAAAATTTTGCACTTTGGTAATCTGCTATTCTTTGGTCGACACTTATCGCACAGTGCTTATTACCCTGTTAAAATTCACTGCCCCTTAAATTTGAGTAGTGTTTATGCCCGCTAGTTTATGTTTACTGATCGCCACATTTTTGTGGGGAAGCTCGTTTATTGCCTTAAAGTACGCCATTGATTTATACCACCCCGCGGTAGTAATTTTTCTGCGAATGCTCACCACATTTAGTCTGTGCATGCTGCTTTGGCGCTATGTGAAAAAATTTAATTATCAAAAAGGTGATTGGAAATACCTGCTCGGTATGTCTCTTGCCGAACCTTGCTTATACTTTTTGTTTGAAGGCTATGCCCTTGAATACACTTCGGCGAGCCAAGCGGGTGTCATTGTGAGCTGCTTTCCACTTATCGTAGCGATTTTGGCGTTTTTTATGCTGAAAGAATATTTATCTAAATCCATCATCACCGGGTTTGTTTTTTGTATTGTGGGGGGAATTGCGCTTACCCTTGTATCGCCCGATACCAGCGCCGCACCCAATCCAATTTTAGGTAACTTTTTAGAGTTTTTGGCCATGGTATGCGCCGCTATTTATGCAGTGTGCGTAAAACATTTAGCTCACCGCTACTCGCCGCTTAGCTTGATTGCCTTACAAGGCATTAGTGGCACCTTATTTTTTACGCCATTTTTGTTTTTTGTCGAAATACCAACTGAAATGTCGATAGAAGGCATCGCTGCTATTATCTACTTAGGCTCATTTGTAACCCTAGGTGGCTACGGCATGTATAACTATGCCATTTCAAAAGTATCGGTATTAACTGCCGCTGCATTTTCAAATCTTATCCCTGTATTCACCTTGTTACTGGCGTCATTACTTCTCAACGAGTTCTTGGCATGGCAACAGTGGCTCGCCATTGGCTGTGTGTTTATTGGGGTTATTATTGCCCAGCGCCATAAGCCAAAACCACACGAGGATATGGAGCCGCAAATGGATACCATGCCGGTAGAGGTTTCTAATAAGTAGTAATTTTTAGAGTCAATCTTAGCGTTCAATAATTTTCGATACGCTATTTGTCGCGCTGGCGACAGCAGCCAAAGGGAGGCTATCGCCGGTCTCCCTTTGGAATCCCTCGGCGCCCCAAAATCAAACTTATCTTCAACGTGTCTTAAATATGAACATAAACGCCATGAATCGGCTTCCCTGCCTCAGCATGACTTGCTCGACCGCTTCGCTCCCTGTCTCGCATTATTCATTTAAGCCACTTTTTCAGGTTTGATTAATGGGGTGACGAAAGACCGAAGCAACGCTTCGCAGTTTGAGGAAGTGAGGTCATGGATGACCGATGGAACCAAGCTTCATGGATGAATTTTAAAGCGTAACGGTTTGGTCAAAATCGGCTTTTACATAGTCTGGGGTCTACGAGGAAATAAGCTATGAATTTAATTATGTATCCGGCAGCAATGAACCCTCGACGGTCACTATAAAATTATTTTTCAGCACTGATTTTATGTTCAGTTGCTTTGTGTTTCTCCGATGTTCAAGAAAACGACCCATTTGGTCGTTTTTATCCTGTTTATAATTTCTAAAATGATTAAAAGTATATCTGTAGCAACAAGTTAGTTAGTATGATAGAACTGGTACAATGATAAAAATAACCCATGGCTCGGTAGAAAAACGACCCAATGGGTCGATATTAAATTGTTAGGTTTCCCCATGCATCGAGTTTCTTATGAGCAATGAAAGACATCCGTTAATGCCGGATGAAACAATCCATAAAATCTTGATTTCAAGCACAAGCAGGTTCGTTGGTTGCTACGAAAACGACGATCTTTTGATATCTCATGCATGGCAGCATTTCTCCAATTCTAATGGACTCATCCGTGAAGAAGAAAATCCTGTTTCGCGTTCAGCATTCGTTTTGGCTTTCCAAACTGGAGGTTATGAAAAGGCAGCCGGTGTCGTAGTCCCAGATTATTCACATATTGGAGAAATAGTTTGTTCATTGCTATCAGTCTTATATGGAAAGCGGTTTGACTCTCATGGCCTTCTTGAAGGAAGTGGCTTTTTTAACACTCCTGATCTAACCGTTTATAATCACATCTGTAACCATAAACTGCCTTTTAATTCTCATAAAGCAAGAAGGTGCTTTAGCGTTCCATTAAACTTAGAGCACTTCAAAGCAGTTGATAAACTGCTCTTGAGTCGAGAAATAGACCCAGATTTTAAGGCTAAACTCTTTGCAGCTTGTAAGTTTTACTGCCAAGCCATACAAACAATCGAATCCGACCCTGAAGTTGCATACCTTCACCTTATAACTTCAGGTGAAATTATTTCGAGTCATTACTCTTATGAGCAAGAAGATGTTTTAGATGCTGTTACGCTAAATTACCTTGCTGAAATAAGAACACAGATGCCAAATGGTGATAAAATTACTAGGCATATTTCAAAGAGACTTTTATCAATAAAAAAGAAATTCGTTAAATCACTTACTTCATTGATAGATGATGAATTTTTCATACAGTCTGAAACTTCACGCGAGATCGGACATTTCAAGAGTGACGATATAGAAAAAAGAATCGGTTCAGCTTACGATCTGCGAAGCAAGTATGTACACATTGGTGCCCCTTTTGGTAATTGGATAAAACCAAGGGGAAGATTACAAGATATCCAGTTTGACAGGCCTGTTGTCACAGACAATGATTATGCGAAAGTGCTAGAGAAAGCACCGACATTCACTGGATTAGAAAGAATAATTCGTTACTGTATTCTAAAGTTCATGGTTAGCAATGGCATAACAGATTTAGACAGCATCGAGCCAGAAACCTAACAAGTAAATCCAGGTAACGCCTACGGCGCACCTGATTTAGGCGTTATTTTACCTTAGGGATATATGGATATTTTCGAGATAATACTAAAGCCTATAGCATGGGTATTTAGAATATTTATTAATTTGCTAGATGTATGTATAACACGGCCATGGTATTGGATTGGTTGGCTAATTGCTAAAGCGTTATCTTTCGGTAAATTTCCATTCAATGGTCCTAATGAAGGTGATTTAGAATCATTCTGGATACAAGCGACAATCTATTTAATAGGCTTTGGAGTTCCTATTGGCATAATATATTTGTACGTTGTTTAATTATATTGCAATAGGCGTAAAAATTAGGGTTAAGTCTTGCATCGTGCACGTTAAACCTTAAAAACAGCTTTCAAGATTCACTCCTGCCTCCCCTTAATCAAACCTGAAAATACAAGTTAAATGAATAATGCGAGACAGGGAGCGAAGCGGTTGAGCAAGCCATGCTGAGGCATGGATGCCGATTTATGGCGTTTATGTTCACATTTAAATTGTGTTTGAAGAATCAGTTTGATTTTGGGGCGTCGGGGGAATCCAAAGGGGGGCCGGCGTTAGCCCCCTTTTGGCTGCTGTCGCCAGCGCGACAAATATGCGTTCTAATTTGCATTACAGCTAATAATTAGCTTCCCAGTCAGAGCTCTGAGATCCTGAAACAAGTTCAGTAGGACAGTATTTTGCACCTTGGCTTTCCGCTGTCTTTGTGTCGCATGCCGCAAAATCTAAATCACTGGCTCTGCCACAACCACCAATCTTCCCTCTGGCACTAAATCCAAACTACTGCGTCGCTCGCAGGTGATCAGCACTAAATATCCTTCTAGTCCTAATAGCCAGTTTGAATCACGGTAATCCACATGTAATTTATTTACTACTTTAAAGTGCTGCTGCCCTTTACCTTGTGCTTGGTAGCTAATTTTTTCACCAAGCTTTAACTCTTTAACAAAGCTAAAATGGGTGTCGTTATGTGCGGCAAGTAAAATGTTATTGCTTGGGTGATGCCAAATACCGGGGGCAAACGCAAGGTTACGGTTGCTTGCTTCATTAAGCACAATTTGCGAAATACCTCTGTTTTCAATAATAAGTTCACCAACCGGATAACCATCGGCGTAGTACCATGCTTTTTGCTGGCGATTGGCATCCGCTTTATTTTCTTGCCACGCCTGCCACAGTAAAAACTGAGCAAGTTGCGCTTTGCCATACACATAGCTTGATTTAAACACTAAGACTAAACCTAACATCGCAATACAAAGCGCCAAAAGGCGTAACAATTTACGCCTACTCTTCATTTTTCTGAGTCCTCTTTTTGCCCCCAAATGGCTAATAAAAAACCGCCGACTAATAATAAAATACCTAACCAAAGCAAACGGTCGTTATTGCCTGATGTTTGAGGCATCGCACTACCTTGCGGCAGCATATTTGGCGCTTCAAATGATTTATTAGCAACATCACCAAAGTATTCTTCCACCGCGATAAAGGCAGTGTATGGTGTTAATAATCCATGGCGAATACCAAGCTTAGTTATTTCAGCTTTATCTTGTACTAAATCTAGCGTGTTAATGTGTTCTTTAGCGTAAGCGCGGGTGATGCCTTTTGCAGCAATCGCATTTTCAAGCGAAACCCGTTTTAAGAACTTACCGTGTAAACCATCACCTGCAATCTGCACCGCTTGAGCCGCTTGTGTTAATTTAAAATAAGCCACCAGCGGCGACGAAAAATACAAATCAGCCGTCGGTAAACTTTCAGCAAGTGGTAAGCCCATATCATTTAACACGCGAATATTCTGAAGTGCTGGGTTACTCAACTTGTCACTTAACAGCGACACTTCGCTTGCTATGTTCTCAAGGTTATTAATAAACAAGGTTTCACCTTTGCCATGCTTGGCTAATAAGCGCATTAAATGGCTATTGGGAGCACTGCCAATCCCCACGGTAAAAAGCTTGCTATCGGCACGGCGATTTTTTACTAAGCCCTTCACAGATTCAGCGTCGGCTACAGCACCATCGGTTAATAACACTACTTGGCGCACACGTGTTTCATCAAATTGACCATCAAAGCTTGCTGCTAGTGCGCTATTTATTTCAGTGCCACCGTCAGCTTCTAGCCCTGCAATAAAGCGTTTTGCGGCTTGCAATTGCGAGTAGGTTGCAGCGACTGCTTCTGGTTTAAACAGTTCTACTTGATGATCAAATGCCACAATATTAAACAAGTCATCTGTACCGAGTTTTTCCAACGCTAAAATCAGCGCCTGTTTTGCTTGTTCTATTGATGTGCCCGCCATCGACCCTGATGTATCAATCACAAACACTAATTCGCGGGGTAAACTGTGCGACACAAAGTCCGATTTAGGCGGCATCATCATCACTTTGTAAAATGACTCACCATTAATATTTTCATGGAACACTTGCGTGGTAATTTGATCAGTTAAAAGCGGCACAAATTTAATATCAAAGTCGCGATTTGCCACTAAGCTTTGTGGTGCAGGAATCAGTTGATACTGTGTATTTCCGGTTTGCACTACCGACAACATATGACTTGGGCTGGAAATGCTATCGAGTTCAAAGCCTAAGTTCACATCAAAATTGATAGTAATCTTGTTGTTTGCATTGAAACTGGTTAACACAGTGTTTGGCAAAAAATCGAGAGTTGGCGCCTCCTCAGCCATTAATGTATTAGGTTGAAAACTGCTTTGCGAACGCGTTTGAAAATGGCTATTCGGGTCATTTTCATCAAGATCAAGGTTATTAAAATAGCGCGGTGCAACCACTGTGGGTAAACGCAAGCTAAACACTTCATCTTGATAGGTTAATGGAAATTGAAAGCTCAGCTTAACAGCAACTTCCTGCCCCGGTTCAATATTGGCCACTTTTGTTTTGAATACATTAGCACTTTGGTTTTTAACTAACGCGGCTTTATGGCCTTGTTGCTGGGCTTTTTTATAAATTACTTCAGCCTGTTGCTTTTCTTTAATTTCACCAATAATTTTGCGGTTATCAAGCATCATTTCCATGGCAAATACCGCGCTATTTTCAGGCAGTGGAAACTGGTAACTGCCATTTAGCGTTTCTAATGCTGGGTTTTGATAGACCTGTTTTAATTCAACAAATGCCAACATGCCTTTTACTTGAATATCAAGGTGGGTCGATTTAAGCACGCTTTGCTCAACTTCTTGCCCTGCCTGATTAGTTAAAATAAGCCCTTGCGCCGACACTTTAGCGCTAAACAATATGGCCGAGGCAAGCCAAGCAACTAAAAGAATGGCAAGGTTGATGAAAAGGCGCATATGCGCGCCTTTTCGTTTACCTTGTTGTTCTTTTTCACCTCCTGTTGTGTGTTTTGGTAACATTACTAGCCCCTCTCTAGTATTGGTTGTTAGCGGTTTGAGATTGTTCTTGCATACGTGCATGTACGGTTACGCGGCGGTCAAACACGTTGCTTTCAAAGCTGTCTTCTGCATTTTGTTTGGCAATACTTTGGCTTTCACCAAAGCCATGTGTGCTTAAGCGGTTATGGTCAACACCTTGTTTAATTAGGAATGCGGCTACATTGTCGGCACGTTTATTTGAGAGTGCTAAGTTGTTTTCATCATCACCGCGTTGGTCAGCAAATCCGTTTAGGTCGAGATAAATTTCTGGCTGCTGTTTCATCACTTCAGCAAGTTCAATCAATTGCTCTGCAAAATGCGGTTCAATGTCAGCCGAGCCTGAGCGAAACTGCACCGACATTGCTAGTAAGTTGTCGATACGCTGCTGCGCAATGCGTTCTAACTGAGATTCTAGCTGCTGTTTTGACGCAACTAACTCTTGGTAATCTGATGTTTTATGCTGTAGTGCAACAATGGTTTGTTGTTGTTTTGAGATTTCAGCTTGCTGCTCTTTAATATCAACTTTGTCCCCTTCAATCTTGCCGATAAAAATCCCCACAATACCACCAGCGACTGCGCCAACCGGACCACCGATAATTGCTCCCATGGTTGCGCCAGCGCCAAAGCCAATTAATGGCTCTTTTTCAAATTCTTTTTCTGTTGCCATTGCTGGGTTGCAAAGTGCTAATGCGATTACTGAAACTAAAAGTGCTTTTTTCATAATATTCTCCAAGAATGTGTTTTAATTTTTTTACTGCGTTTATGTGTTGATGCTGCTGCACCGTTTGCGTTGGAGTAATTAAAACAAGCTGTTCTGGCAATTTTGGGGGTGAAAAAAGGCAATGCGATGAGCAATTGTGGCAAAAAAATGGCAATTGGCTTCAGTCCCTATTTTTTACGCAATTTTTCGGTATAGTGGCGGCTATTGAGTAGGTAATTATCAGTAATCCATGAAAAAAATCGCCATCATTGAAGACCAAGACGCTATTCGCGAAAACTATATTGATATGCTGCAAGGCCAAGGTTATTTAGTTAAAGGCTATGCAGATCGCATCAGCGCACAAGACGAGTTATTAGCTAACCTGCCCGATCTAGCGATTATTGATATTGGTTTAGGTGATGAAATAGATGGTGGTTTTATGTTGTGCCAAGCATTACGTGCAAAAAGCCAAACCTTACCGATTATTTTCTTAACTGCCCGCGATAACGAAATCGATACCGTATCGGGTTTACGTATGGGTGCAGATGACTACTTAACAAAAGACATCAGCCTTACTCATTTAGCTGCGCGTATTTCAGCAATTTTTCGTCGCCAACTGGCGCTCAATACCCCACAGCAGCAAGCACAGCTAATTGAACGCGGTGAGTTAGTAATTGATCCAGAGCGCATGCAAGTCACTTGGCAAGGCGTTACCATTGATTTAACCGTGACGGAATATTGGTTAGTGCATGCGTTGGCTATTCGCCCAGGTCATGTAAAACAACGTAATGACTTAATGAATGAAGCTAAAATTTATGTAGATGACAGCACAATCACCTCTCATATTAAGCGTATTCGTAAAAAGTTCTTAAAAGTTGATGACGCATTTAACCATATCGATACCGTGTATGGCATGGGTTATCGCTGGGAGGCAAAATAAGCCATGAGAATTGGTCTGCGTACTAAAGTTGTTGTTCTCTCTAGCTTTTTGCTATTACTGCCTTGGCTTGGTCACCAATACGTGGCTGAAATGGAAAACTTTTTACGCTTAGGGCAAGAAAAGAACCTCGTTGCTACTAGTCGCGCTTTAGCAACAGCACTGCACGACAGACCTAAATTATTCGACAGCCAAGCAAGCTTTTTAGACTCAGTTGAAAAAGGCCGCGATCTCTACGCCTACAACATTGTGGGACCCATTCAGCTCGATGGTAAATTACAGGAATGGCAGCCCTATTTACCGCTCGTTTGGCATTATGGCGACGCCTATTTAACACAAGATAAGAATGCCCATAGCGATGCCGATATATCGTTTAAACATATGGTTGGTAAGTATAATAACTACTTGTATGCACAATTTAGTGTGACCGATGACGATGTGGTGCTGCGCGGTAAAAACACCATTAGTTTAGAGCGCAATGATCACTTAAAAATCGCCTTTACCAATGCCGAAGGGGTGGTGAAAACCTATTTAATATCAACCACCCAAGCTGGTTGGGTAAACGCGTTCGACGCTGAAACAAAAACCCCCTTTAACCAGATTCAGGGATACTTCCGTTTAACCGAGCAAGGCTACAATATTGAACTGCGCTTGCCGTTAAGCCTTCTTGGTAACAAATTAGGTTTTGCTATTTTAGATAAAGACCAAGGGGAAGACGAGTTAACCGAAATCGCCACGTCTAACCTCAGTGAGTTACAAAGCTTAGGCTCAATTTTAGTGCCCTCTCCTGAAATTGAAGAAATTATTAAAGGCATGGCACGCGCTGGTAGCCGTGTGTTTGTTGTCGACCAACACCGTCGTGTATTAGCCGATGCTGGCAACATTAAAAACGCCGATGGCGGCTGGGGTGATACCATTAAAAAGCGCAAATCATCGCGTTGGGAACAATTTGAAGAAGAATACCTACATCCAATTTACTACAAAATTCTTACTCGCCCTGCGACAGAATTTACCGATATTACCCGTGATGTAGCCGCGCTTGATGGCAGCCATATCAATGCAGCACTTGATGGTCACGCAAAATCAACATGGCGCTTAACCCCCGATCAAAAAGCGGTGATCCTTTCTGCGGCATACCCTATTTGGATTGACGACCAAGTAATGGGCGCTGTAATTGCCGAAGAAACCACTAACGGTATTCGCGAAATAAGAAACAAAGCATTCGAAAAACTGTTTAATGTGATTTTAGCCATTATGCTCATTGGTACGTTGAGCTTATTTTTATTCGCGTCCATTATCTCAACACGAATCAGACGCCTGCGCGACGCTGCAGAAAAAGCCATTGATGCTCAAGGGCGTGTTACAGGCAAAATTGACAAACAATTCTCTAGCGATGAAATTGGCGACTTGTCACGCAGCTTTGCTAGTATCGTAAATCGCCTTGGCGGCTACACTCATTATTTAGAAAATATGAGCTCGCGTTTATCGCATGAGCTGCGCACGCCAGTTGCTGTGGTACGCTCGTCTCTTGAAAGCCTTGAGCTACAAAATACTCACGAACCCAGTCAAAAATATATTGCTCGCGCAAAAGAAGGTGTGGCGCGTTTAAACAAAATACTCACCACCATGAGTGAAGCAACACGCCTAGAGCACGCCATTGAAAATAGCCAAAAAGAGCAATTTAATTTAAGCGAAGTAATAAATGGCTGTATGCAAGGTTACACCCTTGCCTACCCGAATAAACACTTCAACTTAGCCCTTAGCGATGAAGCTTATGCACTTAATGGGGTGCCTGAATTTATTGCACAGCTGCTCGACAAACTGATAAGCAATGCAGTTGATTTTGCCGAGAAAGAGACAAGTATTGAAGTGAACTATCACATCACGAGTGGTAAAGCGCAATTTAGTATTTTTAACGCAGGTCCGCTATTACCGCCTGATATGGCCAATCATATATTCGATTCTATGGTATCAGTACGTGAATCAAGCAAACAAAAAGAGCCGCATTTAGGGTTGGGTTTATATATGGCACGTTTAATTTGTGACTTCCACGGCGCAACCATTACAGCTACCAATAAAAACCAAGGCGTTGAGTTTTTAGTAACGTTTAAGGGTTAACTATAAAGCCGTTAACCCGCTAATTATTAAGAATAAGTTGGTTACCTTACCGATATTTTTGAAAATAACTTCTCAAGTTTTTATTGCGATAAACGATATAAAGTTATTGTATTAGTTGTGAAGTAGATATGTAATGCAAACCGATTCAAACAATAACTTAAACCTAGCCTCTTTAAATAGCGCGATTATCGTTGAACAAGAGCTTTGGCAAGCCGTATGTATTAACTGCTATGACCTTGTTGCTAAAGGTGTTGCTAGTTGTACAAACTCGCTTAACTACATCATTGAAACGGCATTAAAGCTGGCTCAACAACTTAATTTACCCGCTGTACTTTGGACAACCAACTGCGAAAACGAGCAAAAATTAGCATCGTTATTAGTTGCCATAAACGCCCAAATTAAAACACCACAACAGTTATTAAACCGATAACCCTCGACTGTGTGACTTTCACCAGTCACACTTAATTTAACGCCCGATCAAGCGGTTCGTGGCGTTAAATTCTTTTCATTAGATCAGCTTTTTTTAGCACATAAGTAGTGAAATTGCGTGCTAACTATATGAGAAACACACTTAAATTACCGCAAGCATGCTTTGCAAATTTGTAATCTAAATCTTAGGTTATTTATTTGTTTTAACTTTGTTATTCTCAATACACACACTTAGCGTGAGAATAACAATGACAACAAAAAAACAATTAAAACGTGCCCTACTAGCAGTGAGTGTTAGCTTGGCTAGCTTTACGCCATTTGCCTTTGCTGATTACACCATTTTCCACAATGCAAAAGGTTATACGCTCAAGCAAAATAAAGGCGTTCACGAATTTTCTACTTTAGTTATTAAAGACGGGAAAGTCGTCGCAACAGGCGATAAATCAATTATTTCAACTTATAGTCCTGCTGAGAAAATCGATGTAGAAGGTAAAACCTTACTACCAGGCCTAATCGATGCGCACGGCCACATTATCGGCCTTGGTAAAAATCAAAGCCAACTTGATTTACGCAGTAGTAGCTCATTGAAAGATGCGCTAAAGAGCATAGAAGAATACGCAAACCAAACCGATGGTTGGGTGATTGGCCGCGGTTGGAACCAAGAAAACTGGCCTAGTAAGGTATTTCCTACCGCCAAAGATCTCGATGCGATAGTGAGCGACAGACCTGTTGCACTAACACGCGTTGATGGTCACGCCCTTTGGGTAAACTCAAAAGCACTCGAAATTGCGGGCATAAATAAAGATACACAAGCACCTAGCGGCGGTGAAATTATCCGCTTAGATAACGGCGAGCCCTCAGGTATTTTGATAGATAATGCAGAGCCACTTGTTTATCAACATATGCCAAGCGTTGATAAGGCCGAAGTAAATAAACGCCTTGATGCCGCAGGTGAACATTTGCTGAGTTTAGGTATTACCTCAGCACATGATGCTGGCATTGATAACTTAACCTACCAAGTTTATTTAGAACGCGCAGCTAACAACACCTTACCTATTCGCATTTATGCCATGTTAAGTGCAACAGATAGTGAATTAAGTAAACAACTTGCCGCTGGCAAAAAGTTTGATGATAACGACATGTTGGCGATCCGCAGTATAAAAGTGTATTCGGATGGTGCGTTAGGTAGTCGCGGGGCTGCGTTACTTGAAGACTATCAAGACCGTATTGGCCACAAAGGCTTAATGCTAATGAGCAAAGATGAGTTAGAAAACGTATTTACTCAGGCGTTTAAAGCTGGGTTTAGCGTAAATACGCATGCCATTGGTGATAGAGCAAATCGTGTGGTACTCGACACTTATGAAAAAGTTTACGCTAAAAGTGGCGGTAAACTACTTAGAAATCGTATGGAGCACGCGCAAATTGTTGAGCCAAATGACATTAAACGCTTTAAACAACTCGCTATTATTCCTTCAATGCAACCAGTGCATGCCACATCTGATATGCATATGGCGGAAGATCGCCTTGGTAAAACGCGCTTAGCGGGCGCTTATGCATGGCAAACATTTTTAAAGCAGGGTTCTCGCGTAGCGGCGGGTTCAGATTTTCCAGTTGAGTTAGCAAACGCGTTTCATGGTTTATACGCCGCAGTTTCACGCCAAGATAAGGATGGTGCACCAAAAGGTGGCTGGCTTGCCGAGGAGAAGTTAACTCGCGAACAAGCACTACGAGCATTTACTTTAGATGCAGCCTATGCGGCTCACCAAGAATTTAAAATTGGTAGTTTAGAAAAAGGTAAGTGGGCAGACTTTATAATTGTGGATACTAATTATTTTAAAGCGCCACTGAGCGATATTTACCACACTCAAGTTGAACAAACCTGGCTGGCGGGTAAATTAAAATACCAACAAAAGTAAGTATAAAGAGCGTTTAGAATTCAGAGTCTTGATGCTGCGCTCTGAATTCTAAATATTGAAGCTTTTTAGCTGTCTGCTTTAGTATCAGCTGTCGTTGATTTTTTCTTTGCTAATTTAATTAAGTGATAAATATTTACGAAGGAAAGTAAGCCATTGGTAAAAGCTACCGGCCAAGCTGAAATAGCCAAACCATACAAGGTAAAACAAATACAGCCAGCTAAATTAAACCAACGTAATTTAGTGACATCTTCCATCATTAACGAAGCAACGAGCAATGCTGACGCAAAATAACCTAAATATTCCCAAACCATTGTATCGCTCCGATTCTAATTATTACCAATTTGCTGTAAGCTAAACGGTCCGATAGAATAGCTGAAGGACAATTGTCCAACAGCAAACGCTAATTACTTGTACTCAACAAGCGAGACTTTATGTTCGATTACCACTTTTCAAAAACTCTAGTTGATGAGTTACTGTCGTACGCAGGCAACAGCTATACCTTAAAAAAAGGTAAGTTACTTGCCGAGCAAGGCAAACCATTAAGTAAATTAATTTTAGTACGTAGTGGTACAATTTCATTTAGTTACGACGTAGGTAACGGTAGGCGCTTATTGCTAGGGCAACTTGACTGCCAAAATACTTTAGTGGGTGAAGTTGAAGCGCTTAATGACAGACCTTGTATTTATTCCATGACCTGTCAAAGTGAAGTAACCTATAACTTGATTGAGTTAAAGTACTGGCGTGAATTATTACAAGAAAAGCCAGAATTAGCGCTCTACACCGCGAAAAGCATTGCTGAAAAGTTTATTGAAAACCAACAAATAAACTTAAACAAGCTGCTGTTACCACTTAGTTTTAATATTGCCAAAGACTGCTTAGCCCGTTACCAAGATGAAACCGTGACGATGTTAAAACCTTACCCTAAAGTAAGTGCTGAAGCAGAGCGTTTTGCCACAACAGAACGTGCATACCGTCGCGTGGTAAGTGATTTAGTAGAACAAGGCTTAGTGCAGCGCACAGAGCAAGGCTTAAAGCCACTTGATGAAGATAAACTCGAAGACTTTATTGATAGCTTTGCAAGTCGTTAAACTATTCTTGCAATAACAAAAAAGGTCGCAATTGCGACCTTTTTTAATGCTATTTATTTAGGGCCTGTTGATCTTTGCTGTTCCATTTTTGTTCTCTTTGAGCGTGCTTTTATCGCGGCGCTCGATGTGTGGCCTAGCAATCTAAGCGAATATCGAGCAACAATGAGAAAAGTGCACTCAAAAGAACCGTTCGGCAGCGCTTGATTGGCTTTTCTACTGTGTTATCGGCTGACTCACATAGAATAACTATGCCACGCAGCCTCTGCCTTGTATAAAACCCAATCAAACTGCTGCAAAAACAAACTTGAAAGGTCAACAGGCCCTAGTGATTACTTATTATCAATAAATAAATGGCTAATTTCTTTTAAATCAGTTTTGCCATTTGCAATTTCATCTGGTGTTAAACCTGAAAGCTCATGTGGGAAAACTAACCACTCGTCTGAATCATGAATATAGTAATCAGGTTCAATCGGTGTTTTGTTATTTTTTGGCTTATAGTAAGGACAAGCCACGCGAATATCTTGTGGCAAATTTAAGCGCATCAGTTCTTTTAATTTTTCTTTTAGTGCAAAAATACTGCGACCTGAATCAAATACATCATCAACAATTAATAAGCTGTCAGATGCATTAGCGTTTTCGATGATGTAATGTAAGCCGTGTACTTTAATATCTTTTGATTGCTTACCAATACCATAATAAGACGATGTACGTACCGCAATATGATCTGTGTCTACACCTTTAAAGTCATAGTATTCTTGTACAGCAATACCGATTGGTGCACCACCACGCCAAATGCCCACAATATAGTCAGGGCGAAAACCATCATCAAAAACCTGTGCTGCGAGTTTAAATGAGTCTTGCAAAAGCTGCTCGGCGGTAATAAAAACCTTATCTGACATGATGTGCTCCTGAGATTATTGGGGTATAAAAAAGGTGTGCATAATAGCTTATATTTAACGAAATAGCTTGCTTTATATCAAAATAGCATGTCTTAAGCCTTTTAAAATATATCATACCAATTCACTTAAATAGCCGATCATTCTAGCGGGTTAAATATCATGCTAACTGCGTTTGAATTTATCAATGTAGAACAGCTACATTAGAAAAATTCCGCCTTGTTATCATTTCATTTATCCAGCGCTACCTCTGATCACATACTTAACAGAATTGGTATCACAAACTGCTAGGTTAAATATTGAGCTTTCGAAAAAGAGCTTTTGAAAATATACATAAAAACGTATGGAAATACTTTTGGTAAATTTAACCAAAAATCATACTTTAGGGATGAAGCAAATAAACAGAGGTACCTAATATGTGGTGGATATTTGCTTTCATGCTGCTTGGTCTTTACGTTGCGTTAACCCTCGTTAGGTTTAATGATAAAACACCAAGTGAGAAAGAGTTAAAGCGTCTAAACTTTAACAAACGTTAATAAAAAGCCTGCACACAGCAGGCTTTTTAATGCTTATTTTTATTATGCTTTTTCAAGCAATGTGCGAGCAACGGTACGCATACCCCAAGTGGTTGCACCTGCAGCCCACTGGCTACCCGCAGAGTTTTGGAAACTTGCAGCAAGGTCGATATGCACCCAACCTTTACCGTCATTTGGCACAAAACGAGATAAGAAACCAGCAGCATTTGATGCACCGCCAAAACCACCGCCTTTCTGCGCACGGCTGTTTGCCGTATCTGCGTATGGTGATGGACAGTTAAACTGGTGGAACTTCTCAAGGGGTAATGCCCATGCAGCTTCAAACTCGTCGCTAGCAAAGTTTTCAACTTCACGCACTAGCTCTTTATCTAAACCAAACAACGCATTGTATTCTTGACCTACCGCCATAAGCGCTGCACCAGTTAAGGTTGCCGCATCAATAATTAATGGTGCGCCTGTTTCGCCAGCCGCCATTAGGCCGTCAGCAAGTACTAAGCGACCTTCCGCGTCAGTATTTACGATTTCTACTGTAGTACCATTTTTGTACGTAAGAATATCACCTAACTTGTATGCATTACCTGAGATTAGGTTCTCTGCACAGCATAGGAATAACTTAACGCGCACATCTAAACCACGGCTAATTGCCAGAGCAAGACCAGAAGTAACCGTCGCCGCACCACCCATATCACACTTCATGGTTAACATGCCTTCACTTGGCTTAATTGAGTAACCACCTGAATCGAATGTAATGCCTTTACCTACAAGCGCAGCTGCTACTGGTGCATTTTCATCACCTGTTGGGTTGTAATCGAGTGTTAATAACACTGGCGGGCGCTCACTACCACGGCCAACAGAGTGAATACCAATCCACTGTTGCTCTAATAATGCATCGCCTTTAATAATGTCGTAGCTTACGTGCTCTGGTGCCATTGAACCGATAAATTCAGCCGCTTTTTCAGCAAGGCTTTCTGGATAAACATCTTCTGCAGTACCGTTAATCATCTGACGTTGCCAAATTGCAGCACGCTTTAACGCCGCTAATTCATCAAGTGATGATTGGCTGTTTTCTGCAAATGTAACTGCATCTAGGTTTTTAGCTGTCACAAAGCCTTGATAAAGCGCCCACTGACTTTCTGTACACCAAGTTTCACCTTCTAAAACGATTGTTTTAATGCCTTGATTAGCAAGTGCACGACCTGCTTTTTGTACGTTTTTAAGGGTTTCTTCTTGCTGTAAATGAACGGTCGCACCGTCATTAGAAAAAGAGAGTAAGGCTTTTTCACCCCAATGCGCCGCTGCGGCATCTTGAGATAACTGAACTTTGAACAGATCTGACATATTTTTTTCTCTCGTGTGTTCACATAATTGCGTGACCCCAGTGTACACTAGTCACATACATAGCCCAATAATTTGCGATTAAAGCCATGCAATTTCAATCAAAGCTGCAACAAGCCAAGCTTATAAAACGATACAAACGTTTTTTAGTCGATATCGAAACCAGCCAAGGAGAATTAACCATTCACTGTGCGAACACCGGGCGTATGACTGGCTGCGCCGATTCTGGCTTTACTGCGTATTATTCAACATCTAGTAATACCAAGCGTAAATACCCTCATTCGCTCGAACTGACACAAAATCTAGCGGGAGATCTGATCTGCGTTAATACCAGCATGGCCAACCATGTGGTTGCCGAGGCGATAGCTAAGCAACAAATACCTGAATTATTAAATTACGATACCCTAAAACAAGAAGTGAAATATGGCGATGAAAACAGTCGCATTGATATTTTATTGAGTGATGCCGAAAAGCCAGCGTGTTATATCGAAGTAAAATCGGTCACCTTGTTAGAAGAAAACGGTAAAGGTTACTTTCCCGATGCGGTCACAACCCGAGGCAGCAAACATTTGCGCGAATTAGTGACAATGAAGCAACAAGGCCATCGAGCGGTATTATTCTTTTTAATTCAACACACTGGCATTAAGTCTGTGGCACCTGCTGCCCATATTGACGCCAATTATGCAATTGAAATTAAAAAAGCACTAGCTGCAGGGGTTGAAATTTTATGTTATCGCACCAACATAAGCTCGGAACAAATTGTAATAGATAAAACCATTCCCTTTGTCGCGCTGCAGTGAATAGTTAACGAGTTCAAACGTTTTACCGCATAAATTATTGTTAATTAGGCTTGTCTAAATTTTTTTATTGGTAAAAATTAATTGCACTTAATTTTTTATTCTGCTATTTATAGCCGCCGACTTTTATTGGGACTCTATTCATAGAAGAATTAGGAGACAGTTATGCCATCACAAAATAATTTGAGTTTACTGGCTCAAGCAGGCCTAGCGCCGTATACAGAAAAACCTGGCGAAGAATACATGAGTGACGCACAACTTGCGCACTTTAAAACCATTCTTGAGACATGGCGTAACAACTTACGTGAAGAAGTAGATCGCACAAAAAACCATATGCAGGATGAAGCAGCAAACTTCCCTGATCCAGTTGACCGTGCAGCACAAGAAGAAGAGTTTGCATTAGAATTACGTACGCGTGACCGCGAACGTAAACTAATTAAAAAGATTGAGAAAACATTACAACTAATCGAAGATGAAGATTTTGGCTATTGTGTTACCTGTGGCATCGAAATCGGTATTCGTCGTTTAGAGGCTCGCCCAACAGCTGATCAATGTATTGATTGTAAAACACTTTCTGAAATCAAAGAAAAACAATCAGGCCGTTAATTTGGCTTAAATGTTGGCAAACACATCAGATTTTGGGGCATACCGTGGCCGGTTTGCCCCCTCTCCTTCTGGGCCATTGCACTTTGGCTCGCTCGTAGCCGCACTCGGCAGTTATCTTGACGCCAAAGCACATAACGGTAGTTGGCTTGTTCGTATCGAAGACATCGATACACCACGCGTAGTCAGCGGTAGCGACACCTTAATCTTAAAAACACTTGAAAACTACGGCCTACATTGGGACGAATCAGTTCGCTATCAAAGCGCTTGTTTAGCGCATTATCAAACAGTACTTGAACAACTGATCAGCAAAGACTTAGTCTATGCCTGCCAATGCACACGTAAACAAATTAAGCAACACGGTGGGTTTTACAACGGCCATTGCCGTGACTTACAGCTTACATTTGATAGCCAAGCGCTGAGACTAAAACAAACCATACCAACCTATCAATTTAGTGATCTTTTTAAAGGCGAAATCAACGTTGAATCTGTGTTTTCAGAAGAAGACTACATTATTAAACGCCGTGATGGCTTATTTGCCTATCAACTAGTAGTAGTGTTAGACGACATAGCACAAAAAATTTCTCATATTGTGCGCGGTGCTGATTTACTATTCCCTACCGTACGACAAATCAGTTTATTTAAGCAACTAGACGCACCTGTGCCACAATTTGGTCACCTTCCCTTAGCTGTAGCAGAGCCCGGGTTTAAGTTATCAAAACAAAACTATGCAGCGGCGATTGATATGGATAAACCACAGCAAACACTTGTTGCTGCGCTTAAATTTCTCGGCGTCAATACCAATAAAACACTATTAGATGCCAGTGTCGATGAAATTATTCAATGGGCAATAACGGCATGGCAACGAAAAAACGTACCTGCCAATGATGAAATTCAACTTATTACTAACGAAACCAGTTTTACCTTCAAGCCGCTTTAATTTAGTGCAATCTTTACACTAAATTATGGCTAAATATCAGCCCACACAAGCGTGCTAGCCATGGCATTAACTGGGTGATTAGTATATTATTACGCGGTTAATTTTCCCTGTATGAATTCTGGAGCCGTCCCATTATTTCTAAGCTTGTAAAAATCTGTCGAGGTATTTTATCTGGATCAGAACAAGGTCAACAGCCGCAAAGCGTTGCGAGTTTTTCTAAACCGCTTGTCGTTACCCGCGAAAATCATGTGGTATCGCGTAAACAACTTAGCCCAAATGCCTTAAAAGTACTGTATCGTCTTAAAGATGCTGGCTACGACGCCTATTTAGTTGGCGGCTGTATTCGCGATATTTTACTTGGCCTAGAACCGAAAGACTTTGATGTAGTTACCAATGCTACACCCGAGCAGATTAAAAAGCAGTTTCGCAATTGTCGTTTAATCGGTCGCCGCTTTCGCTTAGCGCATATCATGTTTGGCAGAGAGATCATTGAAGTGGCAACCATGCGAGGCCATCACAGTGATGAAGAACAGGGCGAAAAAAATAAAAGCCAAGCAAGCGAGCAAGGACAATTACTACGTGACAACGTTTACGGCACTATCGACGAAGATGCAGAGCGCCGTGACTTTTCAATCAACGCGTTGTACTACTCGATTAACGATTTCAGTATTCATGATTTTGCCGGTGGTATGGAAGCGATTAAAAATCGCCGTATCGAACTGATTGGCGATCCTGAAACGCGCTACCGTGAAGATCCGGTACGTATGCTGCGAGCGGTACGCTTTGCCACAAAACTGGATATGACCATTGCGCCAGCGACAGAAAAACCGATGTTTCAGTTGGCGTCGCTGCTTGGTAATATTCCAGCAGCCCGTTTATTTGAAGAGATGTTAAAGCTATTCTTAAACGGTAAAGCAGAAGCTAACTTCCACTTACTGCGTCAGTACGGGTTATTTACTTATTTATTTCCTGCACTTGATAAATTACTGAACAAGCACCCAGACGGCACTGAGTATCAGCTTGTTACGCAAGTATTGAAAAATACCGACAAACGCATTAATGCAGGCAAAAAAGTAACCCCGGCCTATTTAATCGCAGCATTTTTATGGTACCCATTACAAAGCTTAGCCAACCGCATTACAGCGCAGGGCGAAACACCATTTAATGCATTTAATATGGCGATGAATCAAATTTTATCTGAAAGTGCAAAGTCGCTTGCAGTACCAAAACGTTTCACCATTGGCGCTCGTGAGATTTGGCAATTGCAACACCGCTTTGATAAACGTGGCGGTCAACGCGCATTCCGTTTAACGCAGCAACCGCGTTTTCGTGCCGCAAAAGATTTCTTCTGTTTACGCGCGCAATTTGAGCCAGAACTGGCAGAGCTTGCAAAGTGGTGGGATAACTACACAGAGCAAGATGCTGGCAGCCAAAAACGTATGGTTAGCGATTTAAATAAAGGCGCTAAAAGTGGTGGCAATTACCGTCGCCGCAGACCACGCAAAGCAAAAAGTAATAACGCAAAACGCCATGACTAATCACGTAAATTCTTTGGTTTACTTAGGCTTAGGGGCTAATTTAAACGCCCCATTAGAGCAATTACGAAATGCCACACAGGCATTAGCCGCACACCCTAGTATTTCCCTTGTTGCAAGCTCTTCACTCTATGGCAGTAAGCCCATGGGACCGCAAGACCAACCTGACTATGTCAATTCAGTTGTTGCCATTGATACAGCGCTATCGCCGCTTGAGCTCCTTGATATTACACAACAAATCGAGCTCGATTTTGGTCGCGTACGCAAAGCCGATCGCTGGGGACCACGCACGCTCGACATCGACATTATTTTATACAAAAACCAACAACTTGATAATGAACGCCTAACTGTGCCACATTACGGCATGAAAGTGCGTGAGTTTGTTCTTTATCCAATGCATGAAATTGCACCGGATCTTGCACTACCTTGTGGTACAAACTTAGCAGATTTAATAAAAACAATAGATAAAAATAGCTTGAGCATTATTGCAGCAAGTTAATAACGGCAAATAATCGAGGGATTTATGGCTAAAATTACCGTTTCAAAACTTAAAAAAATGAAACAAGAAGGCGAGAAAATTGCCGCTTTAACCGCATATGATGCAAGCTTCTCAGGCCTCTTCGAAGAGCAAGGTGTTCACGTTTTATTAGTGGGCGACTCAATGGGCATGGTACTGCAAGGTGGCAACGACACCTTGGCAGTCACTAATCAAGATATTGCCTACCACACACGCTGTGTGCGCGCAGGTGCTAAAGATACCTTTGTCATCGCTGATTTGCCCTTTATGACCTATTCGAGCCCAGCTGATGCGTGTAACAACGCGGCTGAGCTTATGCGTGCTGGGGCAAATATGGTTAAACTTGAAGGCGGTGAGTGGCTTTACCCAGCAATTGAGTTGTTAACACAACAAGGCATTCCTGTATGTGGTCATTTAGGATTAACACCGCAATCAGTACATGTATTTGGTGGTTTTAAAATTCAAGGTCGCACTAACGAAGCCGCAGAGAAAATGATTAACGACGCCAAAGCGCTTGAAGCCGCAGGCGCCCAATTGTTAGTACTGGAATGTATTCCTTCAGAACTGGCTAAAGCCATTACCGACGCAATTTCAATTCCAACGATTGGTATTGGCGCAGGCAAAGAAACCGATGGTCAAATTCTAGTTATGCATGACCTTGTTGGTATTTCTGCGGGCTATATCCCTAAGTTTTCAAAAAACTTTTTACTGGAAACAGGCAACATGCCAGCAGCAGTTAAAAAGTACATCGATGATGTGCAAAGTGGTCAGTTCCCTGGCTCTGAGCATGAATTCAATTAATTTAAGTGTTAAGTAGTTACTTTTATGCAAACGGTTTCTAACGTTTCTCAGTTACGCAGTAAAATCAAAAGCTGGAAACAGCAAGGTCTAACAGTGGCATTTGTGCCAACGATGGGCAATCTGCATGCGGGTCATTTTTCACTGGTTGATAAAGCTAAACAAATCGCCGATAAAGTGGTTGTTAGTATTTTTGTTAACCCAATGCAATTTGGCAAAAATGAAGATCTCGACAAGTACCCGCGTACTTTACAAAACGATCAAAATGGCCTGATTGAGCACGGTGCTGATTTACTGTTTACACCAACCGTTGAAACCATCTACCCCAAAGGGCTAGACGCACAAAGTTATATCGATGTGCCAGGAGTATCTGAAGGCCACTGTGGAGCCAGCCGCCCTGGTCACTTTCGTGGCGTAGCGACAATTGTTAATAAACTCTTTAACCTTGTTCAACCTGATATTGCCTGTTTTGGCGAAAAAGATTTTCAACAACTTGCGGTTATTAGAACCATGGTTGAAGACTTATCGATGCCGATTGAAATTATCGGCGTTGCGACCAAGCGTGAAGACTCTGGTCTCGCCATGAGCTCGCGTAATGGCTATTTATCGGATGATGAAAAGCAACAAGCAAGTGCGCTGTATCAGATTATGCGTGACGCTGAAACGGCGCTTAAAGCAAACGAGTTAAATTTAGATAAGATTACAGAGCAAGCTAAGTTAGCAATTGAAAAGTACGGCTTTACACTTGATTACTTTAATATTTGTAATGCAAAAACCTTAGAGTTAGCCACTAAGAATGATACTAATTTAGTTATTCTTGTTGCTGCATTTTTGTCAAATGTACGTTTAATTGATAACTTACAAGTAACGACAGCCTAGAACCAAGCAGTTCTATACTCAATTCAAAAATAATAAGGATTAAGGATAATGAAACAGTTAATCACTATCGCGTTAGTAGGTTTGTTGGCTGCATGTAGCTCTCAAAACTTAACACAAGAGCAAAAAGAAGGGCTTAATCGCTGTGCACAGCAAAACTTTCAGTGCGAGTCTTCTTGTAGTAATTCAAGCTTAAACGAAAGCATGACCAACGGCGTATGCATGCGTAAATGCGTTGACGAACACAATGCTTGTAAAGCACAAGTAGGCCCTGAATTTATTAACTAAAAATATATAATTTTAAATACAAAAAAGCCGCTAATTAGCGGCTTTTTTTATGACTTAACCGATTAACTTATAGAAGGCCTAGCTTCTTAAGTTCTTTGTTAGCCATACCTGAAGTAAGTGGTACATAACCGTCTTTTTCAACAATCTTTTGACCATCTTTAGAAAGTACCATCTTAAGGAACTCAGCTTCGATTGGTGAAAGCGGCTTGTTAGGGTGCTTGTTCACGTAAACGTATAGGAAACGAGATAGCGGGTATTTACCTGTTGCTACGTTTTCTAACGTTGCATCAACGTAGTTAGTACCTTTCTTCGCTAGTGGAACAGTACGAACACCTGATGTTTTATAACCAATGCCTGAGTAACCAATCGCATTTAATGAAGATGAGATTGACTGTACTACTGATGCAGAACCTGGTTGCTCATTTACGTTGTTTTTAAAGTCACCTTTACACAGTGCTTTTTTCTTGAAGTAACCATAAGTACCAGACACTGAGTTACGGCCGTATAATTGGATGTCTTTACCAGCCCAAGAACCTTCTAAGCCTACATCGCTCCAACGTGTCGCTTCTTTATCTGCACCACACTTACGTGTTGATGAGAATACAGAATCCACTTCTTTAATTGTTAAGCCTTTAACTGGGTTATCTTTGTGTACAAATACAGCTAGTGCATCGATAGCAACACGTACTTCAGTTGGCTTATAACCGAATTTCTTTTCAAACGCTTCGATTTCTTTCGACTTCATCTTACGGCTCATTGGACCGAAGTTTGATGTACCTTCTGTTAGTGCCGGTGGCGCAGTTGATGAACCAGCAGCTTGAATTTGAATATTTACGTTAGGGTACTGACGCTTATACTCTTCTGCCCAAAAGGTCATCATGTTTGCTAATGTGTCTGAGCCTGTAGACGAGAAATTACCAGAAATACCTGTTGTTTTTTCATAATCTGCTAATTTGTTATCTACTGCAATCGCGTTACCAGCAAGCATTGCTGTAACAGTTAGGCCCATAGTAGCCACTAAGTTTTTAAGTTTCATTGGGTAACTCCAATTGATTATCCCGTTTTGATGATGCGACTATTTTTAGCCTTTTCCATGACATTAAAATGACTAAAATATGACAAATTTATTAACACACTAATTTATTCAGATTAAACTTCTAACACTTTGTTTTTTATACGTTCGTTAGAAAAAGAAAAACTAAATGTTGAACCTTCGCCCAATTTTGATGAAATATTTAAGTGAGAATCATGACGACTTAATACATGTTTAGTGATCGCCAAACCTAAACCCGAACCACCAGTATCGCGAGAGCGTGCCTGATCAACACGGTAGAAGCGTTCAGTTAATCGATGAATATGCTCGCCAGCAATACCATCGCCGTTGTCTTCTACACGGAACTCAGCGCCCTTATCGGTTTTATGCCAACTAATGTTTATTTCACCATGAGCTGGGGTGTAACGAACGGCATTAAATACTAAATTTGAAAAGGCGCTGCGCAACTCTTGCTCTTTGCCAATTAAATTTAATGACTCATCCATATCCAGCACAATTGTGTGTTGTTTCTCTTGGTTTAATTGTTCCGCCTCGCGGTAAATCGCAGTGAGCATATCTGCTACATCTACTTCCTCCTCGAAGTCTGGCTTATCAGAATTTTCGATGCGTGCCAGCGCAAGTAACTGCTCTACTAAGCTTGCCATGCGCTTACATTGATCCAGCATAGTTTGTTGCGCTTTGCCCCACATTGAAGGTGGCGGCGCCATATCTGGATCAAACATTTCGAGATAGCCCGACATTACTGTTAACGGCGTGCGCAGCTCATGCGACACATTAGCAATAAAATCTCGGCGCATTTCTTCGAGTTGTTTGATTAACGTCACATCGCGCACCACCATCATTAACTGTGATGCTGCATAAGGCGTTACCCTCACTTCTAATACACTGTGTGGATCAATCGGTGATTGCAGCTCTAATGGCTCAAAGTATTCTTTTGCACGCATGTATTTAATAAAATCTGGACGACGAATTAGGTTATCAAGTCGCTGACCATGATCGAGCGGCCACTGTAATCCTAATAAAGCGATCGATTCTTTGTTACACCAAACGATCGCCAGATCATCTTGCAATACTAATACGCCATCGGGAACGGCTTCTGCACCTTCACGAAAACGACGAATAACATCAGCAAGCTCGTTGCGTTTTCTACGATTGCGCTGTTGCAGGCGATAAATGCCTTCAAATACCTGCTCCCAAACACCCTCACCTTCTGGTGGGTAATATTTGCGTTGTTCTGTAAGCCAATCGCTTAATCTAAATAGCTGTCGATAATTCCACACTAATAGTGAAAATGTACCTAGCCATAAAAGTAAAAAAGGAGCCCCTAACAGGACTCCTATTAACGTGAGCGGAATAAAGTAAACAAAAAGGCGTTTAACTAATTCCCGCTTACTCACAATTCGCAGCATAGACTTCTCTTAGAAATTAAATTTTGCTCGAAAAACGATAACCTGCACCACGTACGGTTTGTACTAATTTATCATGACCCATAGGTGCAATCGCTTTACGTAGACGACGAATATGTACATCAACCGTGCGATCTTCTACGTAAACATTTGTACCCCAAACATTATCAAGCAGTTGTTCACGGCTGTAAACACGTTCTGGGTGCGTCATAAAGAAATGAAGTAATTTAAATTCAGTTGGTCCCATATCCAATTCGTTACCTGCAGATGTTACACGATGCGAAATAGGATCTAGGCGTAACCCATGTACTTCAATTGCTTCTTCGAGCGATGTAGGTGATACGCGACGGAATACCGCTTTAATGCGTGCCATTAACTCTTTCGGTGAAAACGGTTTAGTGACATAGTCATCAGCGCCTACTTCTAGGCCTTTGATCTTGTCTTCTTCTTCACCACGAGCGGTTAGCATAATAATTGGGATATGGCGGGTATAATCACTATTTTTAATTTTTTTAGCGATTTGAACACCACTTGTGCCAGGCAGCATCCAGTCCAGTAGAATCATATCTGGATAAGGCTCAACTAGCGCATCCATTGCAGAATCATAATCTTGGGCTTCAATAGCCTGAAATCCATTTTGTTCAAGTACGAATACCAACATTTCACGAATTGGTGCTTCGTCATCAACCACTAGTATCTTACGCGACATGAATTAAATCTCTAAGTTATCAACTGACTTCATTATCAAAGTAAAGTGTGACACTTTTATGAATATAAACATAAAAAGATCATAAATAAACTGTTGTCTATTTGTAGTGTTACTTTAACCTAACTTACACAATTATATAAAACAATTTAAATTCAATAAGATAAAACGAAATTGGCGCTTTAAAATTAAACTAAAAAGCCCCTAAAAGGGGCTTATAAAATTAACTAAATTGTCACGTTTTTATATCATTTAAAAATCATAACGTAAGGTAACGGCCAAATGTCCTTCATCATCGCTATTGTCCAGATCACGCTGGGTGTACCAAATATAAGCCTTTGCCTGCTTACCTAATTTGCGCTCAACACCTACTGAACTAGCCGAGCCACTGTCTTTTAATTTACCAAAGCCTGTTTCATCATCTTGGTACTGTACTAAAATTTTATAATTTTCGATTTTATAAGAAGCACTTACAACGAACGTATCACCATCATCGCCCGATGACACTTTTTCACTATTTTGGTACATACCGTTAATTGTAAAATCACCAAGTTTACCTTGTGCTGATACGCGATCTATATTGTAGCCGGCAACATCCTCATCATGCGCATATGCGACATAAAACGGCGTTTTCTTAAGTGCTTTATCACCATAACCGATAGCAGCCGACACCCCAGCCCCATCGCTTTGTTTGCTGTTTTCTTCCGCTATGTAGGTTAGTTCAAACTGTAATTGACCAAATTTGGGTGATTGATAATTTACCATATCGCCCAAACGGTTTTCGCCAGTGGCAAGGTGTTTAATATCGCCAACGAAGTCATTCATCATATCAAGCTTGTTTTGCGACTTTTTCAGCGCCGTGTCTTTTCGACCAATTAAGATCTGACCAAAGGTTTTACTTTTTAGACCTAAGTATTGATCCCGTGATTTAATATTATCATCACTGCCATTTGCGCCATCTTGCTCTGAAATATTAACTTCCCACTCAAGCTTAGTTAATACGCTAAGATCATCTGAAATACCATGCTTTGCTTTAATGCCAAAACGTGATGCATATGAGTCAACTTCGGTCTCGCTCTCTTGATTATCGATATCAACGTAGCGTAAGCCTAGGTGGGCACGTCCGTATACTTGAGCATCTGTTTCGGCAAATGCATCTAACGGAAGAAGCACTAAACCTATACCACTTGCTAGCAAGAGTTTTTTAATCATGGTAATTTCCTCAAAGCAGAGTTTAACTAGAGCATTACGCTTTAATTATTATACACTTAAGATCAAACAGATTTTCTTATTTAATAATTACTTTAGTACATTTCACGGGTATGGCAATTATCGCAGATCAATATTTTACCAATAGGATCATCTTTGTACCAAGATCTACCACGATATGACTGTCTGAGATCAAAAACTTACTAAGATCACCTCAGAAATAGATCGAATTTCAATAAGTTAGCCATAATTTTTAATCTGATCAGCCCTAAATCAGCACTTTAGTTGGTAGGATCGTGATCCCAGCCAATCAAATTACGATCGTGTTAGTAAGAATTTGATCCCACAATCCTAAATGATCATAATCCCAGACATACTATTAATCTCATTTATTTTCGCCGAAATAAGCCAGCTCACAAACCGGTTATAAATAAAGTAAATGTTAGAAGACTGGCCTGTTAAAGCACTATTTTGATAGGGTGAATGAAGGTTAACTCAATAACATGAATTTAAATTACTCACGCTCACACCAAAGCATTCGACACAAAAAAAGCGTTTATATGAGCTATATAAACGCTTTGCTTGTTAAAGGAAGTTGTATAACTTGATGTTATTTAACTTGTTGGTTTAACTCACCAGCAAGGTATTTTTCATGCATCGCATCAAGTGAAATTGGTTTGATTTTAGCCGCTTGACCAGCAGTACCAAACGCTTCGTAACGTGCAACACAGATTTCAGTCATTGCTTTCGTTGCTTCCGCTAAAAACTTACGCGGGTCAAAGTTTGCAGGGTTATGCGCTAGGTGACGACGAATTGCACCGGTTGATGCTAAACGTAAGTCGGTATCGATATTTACTTTACGAACACCGTGCTTAATACCTTCAACGATCTGCTCAACTGGCACACCGTAAGTTTCAGGGATCTCACCACCAAACTCGTTGATCACAGCAAGCCACTCTTGTGGTACTGATGACGAACCGTGCATTACTAAGTGAGTATTTGGAATACGCGCGTGAATTTCTTTAATGCGGTTAATTGCAAGAATGTCACCCGTTGGTGGACGTGTAAACTTATAAGCACCGTGTGAAGTACCACATGCAATCGCAAGTGCATCTACACCTGTTTGCTTAACAAAGTCAGCTGCTTCTTCAGGATCAGTTAATAGTTGGTCTTCAGTTAGCTTACCTTCTGCACCAATACCATCTTCTTCGCCTGCTTCACCCGTTTCTAATGAACCAAGTACACCTAGCTCACCCTCAACTGAAACACCACACGCGTGCGCCATTTCAACGGTGCGACGTGTTACATCAACGTTGTATTCATAGCTTGAAGGGGTTTTACCATCTTCAAGTAGTGAGCCGTCCATCATTACTGATGAAAAGCCTAATTGGATTGAGCGTTGGCAAACTGCTGGTGATGTACCGTGATCTTGGTGCATAACTACTGGAATGTGAGGCCATTCTTCAATTGCCGCTAAAATCATATGGCGGATAAACGGCGCACCGGCGTATGCACGCGCACCTGCTGAACCTTGAACGATAACAGGACTGTTTGTCTTGTCTGCTGCTTCCATAATTGCACGCATTTGCTCTTGGTTATTCACATTAAACGCTGGAACACCATAACCATTTTCTGCCGCATGGTCTAATAGCTGACGCATACTGATTAAAGCCATTTTGCTTTCTCCAATTTTTGATGGCACCTAACGCCATCGAGTTTGAACGGATAGATTTGTTTATTGCCAAGTAATCACTGATTTTGAGAGAGATATGATTACTTGGCTTTTTATTCAGTTACTTAGATTCTATTCAATTAACCTAAGTATAGCGTGCACAAATTATTTCGCGCGCGCTTCTAACATTGCTACAGCTGGTAACTGCTTGCCTTCTAAGAATTCTAAGAAAGCGCCACCACCTGTTGAAATGTATGAAATTTTGTCTGCTACTTCATATTTATCAATTGCTGCAAGGGTGTCACCGCCACCAGCAATTGAGAATGCATTTGACTCTGCAATCGCATGTGCAAGTGCTTTGGTACCTTCACCAAATTGGTCAAATTCAAATACACCTACCGGGCCGTTCCATACAACCGTACCTGCATTTTTGATAATCTCAGCAAGTGCCTTCGCTGAATCTGGGCCAATATCAAAAATCATGTCGTCTGAATCAACATCTGCAACTGACTTTAATGTTGCTACAGCTGTTTCTGAAAACTCTTTACCCACTACTACATCAGTTGGTACTGGAATATCGCCACCCGCTGCTTTTGCTGCGTTAGTTAACTTGTTTGCTTCATCAATTAAATCAGCTTCATAAAGTGATTTACCAACGTTATTACCCGCAGCTGCGATAAAGGTATTTGCAATACCACCACCACAAACTAACTGATCAACAACACTTGAAAGCGACTCAAGTACAGTCAGTTTCGTTGAAACTTTTGAACCACCAACAATCGCTACAAGTGGGCGCGCTGGGTTATCAAGTGCTTTACCAAGTGCATCAAGTTCAGCCGCAAGTAAAGGACCTGCACAGGCAACATCAGCGTATAAACCAACACCGTGAGTAGATGCTTGTGCGCGGTGCGCTGTACCAAACGCATCCATTACATACACATCACACAGTGCAGCTAATTTTTTAGCTAAAGCTTCGTCGTCTTTTTTCTCGCCTTTATTAAAACGTACGTTTTCAAATACAACCACTTCGTTGTCTTGAACGTCAACACCATCAAGGTAGTCTTTTTCTAGGCGAACAGTTTGCTCTAATACGTCATTTAAATAGTTAACAACCGGCTGCATTGAGAATGCTTCATCGTATTCGCCTTCTGTAGGGCGACCTAAATGCGACATAACCATTACTTTTGCGCCTTTTTCTAAGGCTAATTTAATGGTTGGTAACGACGCACGAATACGCGCATCACTGGTTACTTTACCGTCTTTTACTGGAACGTTTAGGTCTTCACGAATAAGCACGCGCTTACCTTGTAAATCTAAATCAGCCATTTTAATGACAGACATTTGAGCTCTCCTTTAACATAAAAAAACCGCAAATTTGTTGGCAAACTCACGGTTATCTAAATCTAACTTTTTAATGCCATCGCTTCGGCAGTATCTAGCATACGGTTGGCAAAACCCCATTCGTTATCGCACCAAGCTAAGATTTTTACTAAGCGCTTGTGGCTTACACGGGTTTGCGTACCATCGATAATCGACGAATGACTATCGTGATTAAAATCAACCGATACCAGTGGTTCTTCGGTATAACTGATAATACCGGCTAAGTGTTGATGCTCTGCATCTGAAAGTACTTTATTAACCGTTTCAATTGTTACATCGGTATTAAGTGTGACACTTAAATCCATAGCGGTAACATTGATGGTAGGAACGCGCACGGCTATGGCTTCAAAACGGCTTTTAAACTTAGGCAGAATGCGCTCGATACCACGTGCTAATTTTGTATCAACTGGAATAATCGATTGACTCGCAGCTCGCGTACGACGAAGATCACTGTGATAGGCATCAATTACTTGCTGGTCATGCATTGATGCGTGAATGGTAGTAATTGCACCTGACTCAATACCAAATGCGTCATCAAGTACTTTAATCACTGGCACAATACAGTTAGTAGTACATGAACCGTTAGAGACGATAGTGTGCTCAGCTTTTAATTCATTGTCATTAATACCAAAAACAATGGTGGCATCCATATCGGCATCGGCAGGTTGCGAGAACAACACCTTTTTAGCGCCGGCATTTAAATGCAATTCAGCATGTTCGCGAGAGTGATAGACACCAGTACATTCAAGCACCACGTCGACATCTAATAAACCCCAAGGCAATTCACTTGGGTTTTCTTCGGCGAATAACTGAATTAAATCACCATTTACGGTGATGGCATCTTGCTGTAATTGCACAGGAAATTTAAAACGACCATGAGAAGTGTCGTATTTTAATAAATGCGCGATGCCTTTAGCGTCTGCTAATTCATTGATCGCGACAATTTGAATGTCGTTAGTACGACCAGCTTCATATAAAGCTCTTACGATATTTCGTCCGATTCGACCAAAACCATTAATTGCAATTTTGATTGCCATTAAGTTGTTTTTCCTAACAGTGCCGAGCACTTTCACAGTTGGTGAGAGGGTTGATGGCGGGTATTCTAAAGCAAAGAATTTGAATACGATAGTGAAAAAATTTTATTCTTCGATTAGTAAAGATAATGACACCGGTTACTTACTAGGTAAATCAAGGGATCCAGTAATTTCGCAAGTTTCATGAAGATTTTTAGAAAAATGTGATTTTAATTTGTCTGTTAAAAATGACACCGGTTTCCCTAAATTTATTACGACAATTAATCGCTCAACACGCGCTATAAAAAACACAAAAAAGCCTAATTTACGCTTTTAAAATTTTCTTAAATTAAAGACCTAGATTTAGTTTTTCAAAACCAACTCTTTTTCTTCTTGACGCAATGTTAATACTTCAAAGCCATCTTTTGTGACTAAAATAGTGTGCTCCCATTGTGCTGATAGCTTTTTATCGCGGGTTACTACTGTCCAACCGTCTCGTTTGGTTTTAGTTTTCGCGGTACCTTGGTTAATCATTGGTTCAATAGTAAATGTCATGCCTTCTTGTAGCGTTACACCAGTATCCTTTTTGCCAAAATGCAGTACTTCAGGCGCCTCGTGCATTTGTCTACCGATACCATGACCGCAAAACTCTCGCACTACAGAGTATCCGTGTTGCTCAGCATGATGTTGAATTACCGCACCAATATCACCTAATTTAGCGCCTGGTTTCACTTGTTTAATGGCCAGCCAAAGTGCTTCGTAAGTCGTTTCAACCAAACGTTTCGCAAGCGGCGATACTTCACCGATACAATACATTTTACTGCTATCTGCGATAAAACCATTTTTCTCTAAGGTAATATCGATGTTGATAATATCGCCATTTTTTAGTTTTTGCGTGCTACTTGGCACACCGTGACAAACCACTTCATTAATTGACGGGTTAAGCACAAATGCAAAACCGTACTGACCTTTACTCGCAGGGCGCGCATTTAACGTATTGGTAATATAGTCTTCAACAAAATTATTAATTTCTAGCGTTGACTGGCCGACTGCGATAAACGTATCGAGTGCAGAAAATACGTCTGCCAGTAATTGGCCGGAAGTACGCATAAAATCAATTTCCGTTTGATTTTTAATAATGATTTCACTCATTGCACTCACCTTGCTGATCACATTGACGCAGTAACTCTTGCTCCATTATTTCAGCAAAGGTTAAATTAGGATTCCGCTCTGCAAGGCGCCCTACTTTTATCCAAAACTCGGCTTGAGAGTTGATTGAACGCACCATCACGGTGCTAGCATGACGAATTTCATCATGTAATTGGTCAGAAATTTTAACGATACCCATAGCAACACACTGTTTGATTATATGCTTTACATATATTACGTATACATAATATATAAAATCAATAAAAAAATGGCGCCAAAGGCGCCATTGTGGGCTGGGTAACAAATAAAAAGTTTATCTTGGCAGATTTTTGCTTAACTTTTTGTTTTTATTCATTACATCACTGTAATAACCGTGAAGCGCTTCACTTAATTGGCCTTCTTGGCGTTTAATTCGTTCAGCTTGGGTAATGTTTTGCTGCTTTAACGTTACGTTTTCAGCACGTAATTGATTGATTACATCACCTTGCTGCTGCGCCTTAGTTTTAAGTTCATCAACGCTATGAATTGATTCTTTTAACAGGGCATTTAGCTCTTCATTACGCTCATTAAGTTCACGGCAGTGATGCTTCATTACCGATTTACTCATATTCGCTTCTTCAACTTGTTGCTGAAGATCTTGAAGCTTAGCGGTCACTTCTACACTTGGTTTTTTCTTTGCGTCTGTTAACTGTTCCATCAGTGTTTCAAGCATGGCGTTTGAGTTTTCCCACTCACGCTCAATTAACTGCACATGCTTAATAATCATGGCATGATCATTTTGCAATTGCTCAAACTGCTGCTGTTTTTCTAAAAGCAGTTTTTTCTGTTCAATTAATTGTTCAGTAAGCGCTTTTTCATGTGCGCGCTGTGCAAAGGAGGTAATATTAGCTTGTACGGGATCTGAACCGCAAACAAGTTCAGGAGCATTTCGTTCAGAGGTAACCATTTCCCTTTCCTCGTTATTATACCTATCAAAAGTTGGTTAAATTTTAGCAAGATAAAGGCAGGGGGGAATTTGATCTAAATCAGTTTTTTTAATTAAGAATCGTTATCAAAGGTAAAACTATTGCGCTAGATCAAAAAAGCGATGCATTTGCATCGCTTTTGATTATTATAGCTTTTTTTGCAATTATGCGAGTTGATTCGCTTTTGCTACGATATTCTCTACCGTAAAGCCAAAGTGTTCAAATAGTTCATTTGCAGGCGCAGATTCACCAAATGTTGTCATACCTACAACCGCACCATTTAAACCAACGTATTTGTACCAGTAATCTTCAATGCCCGCTTCTACCGCGATACGTTTAGTTACTGCACTTGGTAGTACTGATTCTTTATAAGCCGCATCTTGTGCGTCAAATAAATCAGTTGAAGGCATAGAAACAACACGTACTTTTTTACCTTGAGCGCGAAGTTCAGCTGCTGCTTGCATAGAAAGTTCAACTTCAGAACCTGTTGCAATAAGAATAATCTCAGGCGCGCCATCACAGCTTAATACATAACCACCTTTACGTACATTAGCTAATTGCTCAGCAGTACGTGCTTGTTGTTGTAAGCCTTGGCGGGTAAATACGAGTGATGTTGGACCGTCTTTACGCTCAATTGCGTCTTGCCATGCAATTGCAGACTCAACTTGGTCACATGGGCGCCAGTTAACTAAGTTAGGCGTTAAACGCATGCTTGCTAGCTGTTCAACTGGTTGGTGCGTAGGACCATCTTCGCCTAAACCGATTGAATCGTGCGTATACACAAAGATTGAAGGCTGCTTCATAAGCGCCGCCATACGTACTGCGTTACGCGCGTATTCCATAAACATTAAGAACGTCGCACCGTAAGGAATAAAGCCTTTATGCAGCGCAATACCATTCATAATTGCCGACATACCAAATTCACGTACACCGTAGAAGATGTAGTTACCTGATGCGTCATTTGCTGTTAAGCCTTTTGAACCTTCCCAAAGTGTCAGGTTTGAACCTGCAAGGTCAGCAGAACCACCCATAAACTCAGGTAAGATAGGGCCAAACGCATTAAGTGCATTTTGTGATGCTTTACGTGTTGCTGGGTTTTCAGGGTTTGCCTGTAGGCCTTCAATATAGGCTTGTGACTTCTCAGCCCAATCTGCTGGTAAGTCACCTTTTTGACGACGTTCAAATTCTGCTGCTAGTTCAGGGAAAGCTGCTTTATACGCATCAAATTTTTCAGCCCAAGACGCTTCTTTTGCGGTACCCGCTTCAACTGCATTCCAATCAGCATAAATATCAACTGGAATATCGAAAGCACCGTGCTCCCAGTTTAAAAATTCACGTGCAGCTGCAATTTCAGCATCACCTAATGGTGCACCGTGACAGTCGTGGCTACCTGATTTGTTTGGTGAACCGTAACCGATTACTGTTTTACAACAGATTAATGTTGGCTTGCCCGTTTCTGCACGTGCTTCATCGATTGCCGCGCGAATGGCTTCGCTATCGTGACCATCTACATTACGCACAACATGCCAACCGTAAGATTCAAAACGTGCTGCTGTATCGTCAGTGAACCAACCTTCTACTTCACCGTCGATTGAAATACCGTTGTCATCCCAAAACGCAACTAGCTTACCAAGGCCTAATGTACCTGCTAGTGAACACGCTTCGTGTGAAATACCTTCCATAAGGCAACCATCGCCTAGGAAACAGTAAGTAAAGTGATCAACAATATCGTGACCTTCACGGTTAAACTGGTGCGCAAGTGCTTTTTCAGCAACTGCCATACCAACCGCGTTAGTAATACCTTGACCTAATGGGCCTGTGGTTGTTTCAACACCCGGTGCATAACCGTATTCAGGGTGACCCGGTGTTTTAGAGTGCATTTGACGGAAGTTTTTAATTTCCTCAATTGGAAGATCATAGCCAGATAAATGCAGTAAAGAATAAATTAGCATTGAGCCGTGACCGTTTGACAGAATAAATCGGTCGCGATCAGCCCAATCAGGGTTTGCTGGATTATGGTTTAAATAGTCGCGCCATAGCACTTCAGCAATGTCTGCCATACCCATAGGGGCACCTGGGTGGCCAGACTTGGCCTGTTGCACAGCGTCCATAGATAGAACGCGAATAGCATTTGCTAGTTCTTTACGTGACGGCATGGATTTTCCTACCTCATTATTTGTTTGCTGTCATAATTTGGATACATTGACCAATAAGCACTGGCAATAGGAAGTACTTATTGGTCAATGTACCCACGCAGCTCTATTCTTACCTATAAGCACACGCGGAGCAATGGAAAACCGACTATAATCTAGCTTCTTTATGCACAAAACAGCCTAGTAACGGTGAAGAAATTTCACTTTTAATTTTTTTTAGACGTCTAGGCGTAAAGTTATTGTTTGCAGCGTCGTTATTCGGTAGAATACGCGACCATTTAATTGAACCTGCGCAAATCCTTGTGGCAACGCGCATTTTTTGTGAGTGAGTAGAAATACCATGGCAAGAACTTTATTTACTTCTGAGTCAGTATCTGAGGGTCATCCGGATAAAATCGCTGACCAAATTTCTGATGCGGTTTTAGACGCAATTATCACACAAGATAAGCATGCGCGTGTTGCCTGTGAAACAATGGTTAAAACAGGTGTTGCAATTATCTCTGGTGAAATTTCAACAGATGCGTGGGTAGACCTTGAGTCAATCACACGTAAAGTAATCACAGATATCGGTTACACATCATCTGACGTAGGTTTTGACGGTGACACATGTGGCATCATGAACCTTATTGGTCAACAATCACCTGAAATCGCACAAGGTGTTGACCGTACTAAGCCTGAAGAGCAAGGCGCTGGTGACCAAGGTTTAATGTTCGGTTACGCAACTAACGAAACACCAACATTAATGCCTGCGCCACTTTATTACTCGCACCTACTTGTAGAGCGTCAAGCACAAGCACGTAAATCAGGTATTCTTCCTTGGTTACGTCCTGATGCAAAATCTCAGGTAACCTTCGTATATGAAGACGGTAAGCCTGTTGCAATTGATGCAGTTGTACTATCTACTCAGCACAACCCAGACATCGAGCAAGATGCACTTGTTGACGCAGTAATGGAAAACATTATTAAGCACACGCTTCCAGCTGAGCTTTTAACTGAAGACACTAAATACTTCATTAACCCAACTGGCCGTTTCGTAATCGGTGGCCCTGTTGGTGACTGTGGCCTTACAGGTCGTAAAATCATTGTAGATACTTACGGCGGTATGGCTCGTCACGGTGGTGGTGCTTTCTCTGGTAAAGATCCATCAAAAGTTGACCGCTCTGCTGCATACGCAGGTCGTTATGTTGCTAAGAACATTGTTGCAGCTGGTCTTGCTGATAAGTGTGAAATCCAAGTTTCTTACGCTATCGGTGTTGCTGAGCCAACGTCTATCACTATCGACACATTCGGTACTGGTAAAATCTCTGAAGAGAAATTAGTTGAGCTAGTACGTGAGCACTTCGACTTACGTCCTTACGGTATCACTAAGATGCTAGACCTACTTCACCCAATGTACCAAATGACTGCAGCATACGGTCACTTCGGTCGTGAACCGTTTGAAATGACGGTTGGTGAAGATACATTCACAGCATTTAGCTGGGAAAAAACAGACAAAGCAGACGCACTTCGCGCCGCTGCTGGTTTATAATAACCGTCTGATCGAGAAAAAGCGCCATTGGCGCTTTTTTTATGCCTAAAATTCAATAAGTTGCTATGATAACCGCACTAGCAAGTGATAAACAAACTACACGGTGAAGTTATGTACCTTTCAATCAAGCATTACCCTGAAATAGCAAACAATACTAACCAACAAAGAATTGTACGCCTTGCCAAACCTTACTTAACAACTCCGGCAATTGTTTATATTACACATGTTTTGGTGTTGGTTTCTCTGGTTGTAATAAACCTGCCAAGTGTGCAACAACTATCGCCTTTGCTTTTAAAGGCCGGTTTATTTATTACTTATTTAATAGCAATGCATTTTGCGGGCATTAATACATGGCAGCGTAAGCAGTTTTTAACACACCTTGATGAAATCCAAACAAAATTAGAACAATCCGATATCGCCCTCGCCCAGTCATCTTTATTTAATTATTGGAAAGACACTCAAATAACTAAAACCTTTATCGTTACCGCCCCTACTTTCGCACGCATGAAAACCTTCGAATTTGGTTATTTGAGCCTCAGCGAAAATGGAGAAAAAGCGATGATCCGGGTATTAGAAGACGAAAGCTTGGCATCAAGCCAACTTAAAATTGCCATTTTTAACGACCAAGTCATCCCTGCTGTCATCGAGGAAAATACGCACGTTATCCTCACACTTGCAGAACATTCGATAAATGGCACAATTAGTAAAATTAACCAAGTAGCAAAACGAAAAGTCACTACAAATCAATTAGCGATTAATTTTACCGAAAAACTACTGGTGGTCGAGTTTGAACACACACCAAATGAGCTATCATTAGTATCCCTTGTGACCAACCCACAAACTGAACTAACCTACACTCTGAAACTGATAGCCATCGACTCACAAGATTATGTTGTTTACAAAGTGCTGGAAGACCATCCGTCGCGTCCGCTAATGAGTGCAGATGTAATTATCTTTAATAGCGATAAAAAACAAACAGCCAATGTACTTGGTTTTTCTGAGCTCGCAACACATCACGTCGGACATTACCCGCTAGCGGGTGGTATGATTAGCTAAGCACCTCAGCAACGAAAAACGCTATTAGATAAAACATAGGATTTAATATGAACAAAGGACATGTAATTGCATTTGTGCTTGGCGCCCTTAGCGTCGCACTTATTTCGACATTAATGCCTTCAGATAGTCAATTAATTAGTAAAGAACAACCATCTGATAGCTCTGACGACACATTATCTGAGCCGCTAGAATCAAGCTTTAATAACATCAAAGAACCGTTAACGGAAACCCTATCCACACAGCACAAATCAATACAACACTCACTAAAAGCGCTGACTAAATCTGAGCTGGTTGCTGAAGTTGAAAGGTTAGAAAGCGAATTAACACATGCTACACAAAAACATGAACAGCTGATTAAAGAGGTAAGCGAACATGCTGAAACCATGTTGCGCGACAAGGTCGCGGAGCTCGAGCAACAAATGCAGCAGCAACTTGAATTACTGCTCAGTGATGGCGTAGACACCCTTAATTTAGCAACTAAGTTTGAGCAACAAACCCGTGACGATCATTGGGCCGAAACGACAGAAGCGGTGTTTCAAGATTTTTTTACTACACATGATTTTATTGAATTTGTGCAACTAAAAACGATTGATTGCCGAGAAAGTATTTGCCAAATTAACTATCAGTATGCCGATGGTTTCGAATCAATACACCTGTTCCAACATAAATTATCAGAGTTTGTTACCAAACATAAATTCGCTACTAGCCAATCACAAGAGGCTAATGGTTCAGTCAATATGCATATCGCGAAATAACCTAGTCAAATGGCGTTACAAGGGTAAAGCTTCAAGCGCGCTTTCATCTTTTTGAAGGTGCTAAATACGTTAGATTTTGCGACAGAATTACCTAACCAATGTGGAATTTTTCCTGCAGGATCTGCAATCGCTTGATACTCAACAGAAATCGTATCTGCGTCTCGCTGAGTAATTACCCAACTGGCAGCTACATGCTCAATGCGAATGAACCCATCACGCTTTGCGTATTCGTTGTTAGCCGCTTGAATGCCAATTTGCATTTGTCTATTTGACGTTCTAAAAATACGTGAGTAAGTCACCATATCACGATTTTTAATCGGCCATGGCGCATTAAATTGAGTGTAAACGATATGCTCGTTTTGTGATGGTGACTTTAACACTTTGACACTGTCCACATTGCTTAACCACTTATCAGCATTGTCTGTATCAAGTAAAAGTGCTTCAAACGCTGCTAAGCATCCGCTAGTCACTGTGTAGGCTTTTAACTTTAAAAGTCCATCGGGCAGTTTTTGCTGATAAACTTCAATTCCTTGTTTAATTTTTACTTGCTGCCACTCTAATGCACTCAACGGAGTGCAAAAAAGTAGCAGCAACAGCATAGTGCGCATATTATTGCCAGTAAGGCTCCAATTTTTGACTTGCAAGACGGCTATGTTCCATTGCTGCGAGCAAACCATCATTTTTTTGTTTTAACCAACCCAAAATACTGGTGAATTGTTCGGGTTCTTGTTGCGTTTCACACAACTGTTTTAAATAGTCGTATGTCGCCAGTTCATCCATACCATGAATAATATCAAGCCAAGGGCCTCTAAATTCATCGCGTAGCGGTCCTTCAAAAAGCTGCCCTAAGCAACAACCGCTGAGTAAATTACGGTGTAATTTTTGACGTTTTGCGATGTAGCTTTCAGCGCTCACCACATCATGTGGTAATAAATGCTGCATTTCTTGCCAATCGCTTTCAAAAAGACGTGCCGCAATATCTTTTACAGGCGTACCAGCAGCAACAATTTGTTCTTGTCCCCAGTCATCACGCCAACGCTTTTCAATTAAAAAGCGCGTTAAATCTAGAATAAGTTGGTTGTAGCGCGGGCTATGGAAAATTGCCTTTAACGCCTTGCGCGACGGTTGCTCAGCTTTTAAGTTATCAATCACTTGTTCAAGCTCAGGCGCAGCCGAAATGCGTTTATAAAACGCATGTTTCTTTGACGTAAACGTTCGTAATTGAATCGCCGTTTCAACCCAAGAAAAGGTTTCTAATAGCCATTTAAGCTCTTTACGCAACGATTTAGTAACTTGTTTGTCGGCAACTTGTTCAAACAACCAAAAGCTATGACGAATAAGGCTAACCCCATCAACAATGCGTTTTAGTGTCTTTAATTTTGGCGAATCGATATAGCATTGCTCGTGTTTTTGCACAAACTCAATGCCGTATTGAAGGCACTTTTCAAGCGCTTCTTCTTGTGTCGCGTTTTCATCTAACTGTACATAGCCTAGGAATGTATCAGCCATTAACGGCGCATCGTCCGCTAAACGGTAGCCACGTGCGGCTTTACTGTATAGACCTAAACGTACTTCACTACAGTTAATTAACTTATTTGCTAATTCAAATAACTCTTTGCGATCACCACTTACCAATTCCATTTCCACTTCACAAATCGGCACACTTTGGCCTGAAGCAGAAATATCACCTTTATCCAGCACCAATTCAATTTCAGTACCTGAGTCGGTTTCTAATAACCAAGTACGACGAATAAAGTTAGTGTTAAAAATAGAGAAAAGGTTTTCACTAATAGTGCCTGGCTCCATGCCAGCAGGCCAAATTGAGGTATCAAATAACTCAATGTTTGGGCGCGAATTATTAATTGGCACATTGTATTCTGGACGTTGATGAAAGCCACCAACCACTTTGCCTGCCAACTTAATTGTTTGCTCACATTCGCCGTCAACACAACGCGTGCGTAAGCCGATATCTAGCGCTCTTAATTCTCTGCTTGGAGTATCAAAGTATGCGTTTTGTAAGTTGCGAGAAGCTTTATTACTGACTTTTTTTGAAAACTGGGTAATCAGTGCTGGCAGTTGAGAAATAACTTGTTCTGAAACTAAAAATTTCAGCTCAATTTCAGTATCCATTAGCTGGAGGGTTGACCTATTTTATTAGCAAAGCCTAAGTAAAACCAAATATCGGGCTAAATGCAACCTTTTGTGCATCGACTTACAAACAACGACTAAATTATGAAGTATTGTGTGAATGCGCTGCGCGACTTGCTATTGCGCGGTGAAATCCATACTATGAAGCCTCAAATACCAATTCACTTAAATAGCTAGTCATTTTAGCGGGCTAAATATCATGCTAACTGCGTTGGAATTTATCGATGTAAAATAACTACATCAGACAAATCCCGCCTTGTTAGTATCTCATTTATCCAGCGCTATAATTAGTTACATGTTTAAACGACTTGGTAAATTTATCGGACAACAACAATAAAACAGGATCCTCTCAATGTTTAAACCGATTGCTGCATTTCTTTTATTAGCGAGTTTAAGCACAGCTATCCACGCAGAAACGCAAACTAACGGCGAATCAGCGACTGAAGTACTGGAAGTACAAACAACTGAAAGCGCATCTTCTTCAACTGCTTATATTACCGACAACCTATTTGTTTATATGCACTCAGGTCCAGGCAAAAATTATCGCATTCTTGGTTCTGTGCAAGCAGGTACCGAATTACAGTTGCTCGATGAAAATAAAGAAACGGGCTATAGCCAAGTAAAAGATAGCCGCGGTCGTACAGGTTGGATTGATAAACGTAATATCAGCAAGCGCCCGGGTTTAGCACAACAAAACCTTAAGCTAAAAAATCAATTAGCTGATTTACAAGCAGAGCTAAATTCAAGCCAACGTGATATGCCAGTACTGCGTCAAACTGCCAGTGATTTGGAAGTTAAAAACCGTGAACTCAATGCTGAAATTGAAAAGCTAAATGCCCAAATTTCAAGCTCACGTAATCAAAAGCAACAAGCCAGTGAAAAACAGCAAAAGCAGCTATTGATTTATGGCGGCGGTATTGCATTTATTGGTATTTTACTGGGGATTATCATCACAATCGTGTTATCGCGACGCAAACGTTACGACGGTTGGGCGTAATATCTACTCTATATAAAAAAAGCGCTTATCCAGCGCTTTTTTTGTATCTGTTATCCCTTACTCAAAAACGTTTGAGTAAACGTTATTCCTATTGCATTAATTTGTGAGTCACTTGCTACGAGGGCAAAACCACTCAGCAATAAAACAGGTAATTTTTAATAAGTTCGGAATTACTCTTCAACCTGCACGGTTAAACCGGCGTCTTGCTTAACATGCTCAATTACCATGTAAGTACGGTTGGTACCAACGCCTGGTGTATCTACAATTTTACCGAGTACTTCACGGTATTCAATCATATCGCCAACACGTATTTTTAGTAGGTAATCGTAGCCACCCGCCACCATATCACACGACACCACTTGGCCAATGCGCATAATATGCTGTTTGAAAATATCAAATGCGGCTTCGGTTGATTCTTTTAATGTTACTTCAACGTGGGCAACCACATTTTGTTTCAGCTTGGTAGCATTTAAACGTGCACCATAACCTTCAATATAACCATCGTCTTCAAGCTTTTTAACCCTTTCAAGGCACGGGCTTGGACTTAAATTAACTTGTTTCGCTAAATTTACGTTAGAAATTCGGCCATTTCTTTGTAAAACATCTAAAATTGCTAAATCGATTCGATCGAGCACTCGTGTTTTGATAGAGGTGGTCATACAGAATATTATTTGGCATCTTTTGAACAATTCCCTGTAAATTACCGGATATAGCCAAAATACGCCAGCACATTCTGCTGAAAAGAAATTACACTACGCCCCTATTTTATAAATTTAACCTATTTTATTTTGAGGGTTTCTTTATGCTTTACAATGGTGATTTAACTACCAAATGTCCGATCCGCCAGCAGATCCGTGACTTTTACCGTATTGATGAAGACCAAGTTATTGACCATATTCTGCCACTTGCAGAAGTTGGTGTTAGCGCACGTAGCCGTGCATGGGAACGTGCACGCCAAATGGTATTAAATATTCGTAACGATCAAGAAGGTCAAGGTGGTGTTGATGCACTACTTAACGAATACTCACTGTCTTCTGAAGAAGGCGTGGTATTAATGTGCCTTGCTGAAGCATTGCTACGTGTACCAGATAAAGAAACTCAAGATAGCCTTATTCGCGATAAGCTAGCAAACGGCGACTGGAGCTCTCACTTAGGTAACAGCGATTCTCTGTTTGTAAATGCATCAAGCTGGGGTCTGTTATTAACAGGTAAAATGGTTAACTATGCAGACAAAAACAAAGAAGACCAGTTCGGCTTATTAAAGCGCACTATGGGTCGTATTGGTGAGCCTGCTATTCGTAAATCAGTGCAATATGCCATGAAGATCATGGGCAAGCAGTTTGTTATGGGTACTACCATTGAAGAAGCGGTAGAGCGCGCGAAAGATAAAGAAGCAAAAGGCTACGCATACTCTTACGATATGCTAGGTGAAGGCGCCCGCACTATGGCGGATGCTGAACGTTATTTTAATAGCTATATGATGGCAATTCACGCTATCGGTAAAGCAGCCAATGGTCGCGGCCCTATAAAAAGCCCTGGTATTTCTGTAAAACTTTCAGCTATTCACCCGCGTTATGAGTTCACACACCGTGAGCGCGTAATGGAAGAACTTGTCCCTAAGCTTAAAGAGCTAGCACTAACAGCAAAGCAGTACGACATTAACTTTACAGTTGATGCCGAAGAAGCTGACCGTTTAGATATCTCTTTAGATATTATTGAAGCGGTATTTTCTGATGATGCTCTTGGCAATTGGGCTGGTTTTGGTTTAGCGGTTCAGGCTTACCAAAAGCGTGCTATTTTTGTAATCGACTGGTTAGAAGCACTTTGTCGACGTGTAAATCGTAAAATGATGGTTCGCCTTGTAAAAGGTGCTTACTGGGATACTGAAGTAAAGCTTACACAAGCAGATGGCCTTGAAGATTACCCAGTATTCACACGTAAAGCGACAACTGACGTGTCTTACAAAGCGTGTGCAATTAAGCTAATGAAAGCACGAGATGTGATTTTCCCGCAGTTTGCAACACACAATGCATACTCAGCAGCCACTATTTTAGAACTTGCTGATGGCAACTATTCAAACTTTGAATTCCAGCGCTTGCACGGTATGGGTGAATCATTATTCGACCAAGTTGTAACGCAAGATCGTGTTCAATGTCGTGTATACGCACCAGTAGGTCAACACGAAGACTTACTTGCATACTTAGTACGTCGTCTATTGGAAAACGGCGCTAACTCATCATTTGTAAATGCCATTGTTGATGAATCTCAGCCAGTAGAATCACTGCTTGAAGATCCCGTTGAAAAAATTCAACGTGTTCGCAATAAGCGCAACCCACAAATCGTTTTACCAAAAGACTTATTTGGTGAAGAGCGTCAAAACTCTAAAGGTTTAGATTTAACCAACATTAACCATATTACGCCATTCAAAGCGAATATTGACAAATGGGTTGCTGAAAACCTAATGACTCATGCAGATGTGCCTGAAGGTCACGAGGCGGTAATTAACCCAGCAAACCACGCTGAGGTGCTTGGTTCTATTCGTCACCAAGACGAAGCTGAAATGAAAGCCCTTGTTGATACAGCTGAATCAGCTTTCCAATCTTGGTCTCAAACGCCAGTTGCTGAGCGCGCTGAAATCTTACGTCGCACTGGTGACATTTTAGAGCGTCATCGCGATGAACTTATTGCATTGTGTATTAAAGAAGCAGGTAAAGTAGCGCAAGATGGTGTTGATGAAGTACGTGAAGCTGTAGATTTTTGTCGTTACTACGCAGCGCGCGCTGAAGAGCTTGCAGCTGATAGCCGCTTTTCACCACGTGGTGTAATTTTATGTATTAGCCCGTGGAACTTCCCACTTGCGATTTTCTTAGGCCAAGTAGCAGCGGCAATCGCAACAGGTAACTCAGTCATTGCAAAACCAGCAGAGCAAACATCACTTGTTGCACTTCGTGCAATTGAGTTAATGCGTGACGTTGGCTTACCAAAAGACGTAGTACAGCCTGTTATTGCTCGCGGTAGCAAAGTAGGTCAGGTAATTATTCCTGACGAGCGCGTACAAGCAGTTATGTTTACAGGTTCAACTGAAACAGGTACACGCATTGCGCAAACCCTAGCAGAACGTGGTGGCGACCAAGTACCTCTGATTGCCGAAACGGGTGGTCAAAACTGTATGATCGTTGATTCTACCGCGCTACCAGAGCAAGTCGTTGACGATGTTATTTCTTCTGGGTTCCAATCAGCAGGTCAGCGCTGTTCTGCACTGCGCGTATTATTCGTACAAGACGAAATCGCAGACAAAGTAATCAAGATGATTAAAGGCGCGATGAAAGAGCTACACGTTGGCGACCCAGCTTATCTATCAACAGATGTTGGCCCGGTTATCGACCAAAAAGCACTTGATGCACTAAATGAACACGTTGAATACTTAAAAGATAAAGCGACACTGCATTTTGAATGCCCTATTCCGGCTGAAGATGAAAACGGTCACTTCTTCTTTGCACCACGTTTATACGAGATCAGTGATTTATCGGTATTAACGAAAGAAGTATTTGGTCCATGTGTACACGTAATCCGTTTCAAAGGTACTGAAATTGATAACGTAATCAACCAAGTAAACAGCACTGGTTTTGGCTTAACTATGGGTATTCACACCCGTATCGAAGAACGTGCTGAATACTTAGCTAAGCAATCACGTGCCGGTAATATTTACGTAAACCGCAATATGATTGGTGCCGTTGTTGGTGTGCAACCATTTGGTGGTCGAGGCCTATCAGGTACAGGCCCTAAAGCAGGTGGCCCAACTTATCTAACACGTTTAGTAAAAGAAAATGCTGCACCTGAAAACGTTCAAGCTACCAATATCAACCTTGATGGCGAAGCAATTGTTGATGACAACCATGCAGTTGAACGCGTTAATCAAATGATGGTTAACTCAATTCGCGATGAAAAAACTTGGCGTGCAACCAGCTTAAACGACCGTATTTCAGTATGTCGTCAGATGCTGGCTAAAATCGCACAAGTTGAAATCATGGATAAGCTTGCAGATGATTTAACACAAACAATTGCCGATGCACGTAGTCAGCTTGACCGTATTGAAAAGCGTTTAGCCAAAGGTACTGTGCTACCAGGCCCAACTGGTGAATCAAACACAATTTACCTAGAGCCGCGCGGCTGTGTTGTTTGCTACGCAGATAAGGATACTTCATTTAACTTCTGGGTATTGTCTATCGTAACGGCGATTGCAGCGGGTAATACTGTAATTACCGTGGTGTCTGACCTATTCCACGAAGAAGCGTTAGCTTTCCGTGCTAAGTTATTAGCATGCGGTGTTGCTGAGGGCGTTTTACAAGTGGCTAAACTGTCTGAGTTTAATGCAACACTTGCTCACCCGCACGTTGCAGGCGCTGTAATTGGCAGTGGTTGTGAACGTAAAGCACATGTAAACGAAAAACTGGCTGCACGCTCTGGTGCTATTTTACCGGTGATCAGTGCACAGTATTACGACACACTAATCAATCGCTTAGTTACTGAAAAAACCATCAGTATTGATACCACAGCATCAGGTGGTAACACATCACTAATGACGCTAACTGACGAAGATTAATCTAAAGCTCGGGAAACCGGCTTGTTAAGCAAAATAAAAGGGCTAAGTGTAAACTTCAGCCCTTTTCTTTTATCTTCCGCTTAATTTTCAGCATAATGTTTGCTAATTTTAAAGATAATCAAAATTCAAAGATGTACTGCCAATGTTAAAAACCATTTTAATATCTGATCTTAAACCCGGCATGTATGTGCAAGGGGTTGTAAAGCAACAAGGTAGTGTGAAAGTTAAGTCAGAAGGCTGGGTAAGGACGCAAACCGCCATCAATAAATTAGCAAAGTCCGGTATTTTAGAAGTGTCTGTCGACCCCGATAAATTCATTGATTTAAACGCAGAAAAAAATAACGATTCTAGCGAAAACGCAATCGAAACACCTAAGTTTGATCCAACCAAAGCAACGGCGAGTTTCTCAAGCGAAGCAAACAAAGCAAAAAAACTTTATACCGAAGCGAAACAACTGCAATCAAAAGCATTTGACGATATTCGTGCAGGACGCAAAATTGACGTTGCGCCATTTAAGCAGGTTGCTAGCGGTTTTATTGATTCGGTTTTTCGCAACCAAGATGCCCTCGCCTGCATGACCCGCATTCGCGAAAAAGATGCATATTTGTTAGAGCACTCAATTAATGTATCGGTATTAATGAGTATTTTTGCCAAGCACATGGGGTTTGAGCGTGAGGTTATTCATGAACTAGCAACGGGTGCGCTGTTACATGACATTGGCAAAATCAAAGTTCCAGACGCGATTTTAAATAAACCAGGCAAACTCACCGATGCTGAATTTGACGAAATTAAACGTCACGCGCTATACAGCAAAGAGATTTTAGAAGAGTCAGAACTCAGTGATATCGCCATTCAAGTTGCCGGATTTCACCATGAGCGCTTAGATGGTAAAGGCTACCCATTTGGCTTAAAAGGTGATGAGATAAATCAGTACGTACGTATGATCTCAATTGTCGATGTATATGACGCACTAACTGCAAAACGAGTATATAAAGACGGGATGAACCCAATCCAAGCGTTTAAAATTATACGAAGTGACTGCCCAAATAGTTTTGATAGCGAATTAGTCGCACGCTTTATTCAATGCATTGGCATTCACCCTGTGGGCACGTTAGTAAAATTAAAAAGCCAAAAACTGGGCATTGTATCGCAAAGCAACTTTGAGCAGCCGTTAAAACCAACAGTTAAAGTATTCTACAGTGCAAAACATCAACATTACACTGAAGTACAAGACCTCAATTTAGCCAGCAACCGCATTGACGACGAGCTTGAGTCATCTATTAAACCAGAAGACTTTGGCATTGATTTAATTAAATTCTTCCGCAATGCTTTTTTTGATTAAGATACATGAGCATCACACCAGACGGTAAAATAAAATTGCCCATTACTAAATTAGAGGTGGGCGATTTTGTTGAAGAAGTAACTAAACAATTAGGCGCTGTTAAAGTAGTGCAAACGGGCTTAGTAAGAAATTACTTTGCACTGCAAGCACTAAAGAAAAAAGGCGTAATAGAAGTACTTGTCGACCCTAGTCGTTCTAAAAAAAGCACTCAACAACAAACAACAACGTTTACTAAAAAAGCCAAAATTGAGAGTCAATTAGAAGCGGCACTTGATTGGCAAGACCGAGCGCATGCAATCATTGACGATACATTAGCGCGCGCAAAATCCCACACCCCAATTGATATTTCGGGGTTACAAAGTTTAGCGCAGCAAGTATTAACACTGACGCGACAGCATAAAGAAGCCGTTGCATTAGTGGTACGTTGTAAAATGTCTAACGCTTTGCTCAACAGTCACTTACTACGGGTGGCGGTAAGCTTGGCACAGTTTTGCATTCATCAAAACTACCAGCCGTTAGCAAGCGAGCACATGGTGCTTGCAGGGTTGCTTTCACGCGTTGGATACCAAATGCTGCCTGACAATTTACGCCTTCCCGACGACAAACTCGCACCGATGTTGAGAGTTAAAAAGCAGCAACATATTTCACAATTACAAAAACTATTGCGTGTCAGTGGTCAGCCCGATGAACATGTTTCACGCTTAATTTCAGAGCAAAATGAGCTACTTGATGGCAGCGGTTATCCGAACCAATTAGATTTTGATAAACTCAATTCAGCGCAGCGCATTTTTAGCATCGCCATTATGTACGACAGTTTAGTTTGTGGCTTTGACCATACTAAAGCCGTTGGCAGCGCTGCTGCATATCGTGAACTAATGGAGCATTCACCGAACCATTACGACCCAGATTTACTGCAAACTTTTATTCAAGCTATTGGGGTTTATCCAGCGGGAACATTAGTTAAGCTATGCTCAGGTCGCATTGCACTCGTTGTTGAAAATCAACAGCAACTAACAAAACCTCGGGTGAAAGTATTTTACAACGCCGAGTTTAATCACCACTTGGCAGTGCGCATAATTGATTTAGCGGAATCTGATGACAGCATTGAAGGCACGGCAAGTGCCCAGCGTTATGATTTAGATATAGCTGATTTAATTTCAGAAGACGGGATTTAATGGCCGTTTTAAAACTGCCAATCTTCCATCGCAGCTAAACTAAACTCCACACCGTCGTACTGCATTAAGGTTTGTTCTGCCGCAATATCAATAATGTAAACGCCATTAAGGTTATCGCCCACTTTGAGTTCTCGGTCGTTAATCTTAATCCAACTGCGACTAGGTTCTGAAGCAAATACATGCGCTTGATAACGCATTTCAGGAATACGCGCTCTAAATGCCTCTGGCAATAATTGAATAGGTGACACTTGTGCCGAAGCAGATGAACCTGAAATCACTTGCTGTTCTAATGGTTCATTTTGCGCCTGCTCAAATGCTTCGCTAAACGCATCAATTAAGGCGTTGGTTTGCTCTCTCTGTTCTTTTTCTTGTTGATAGCCAACCACTTTATATTCGGATAAATCGGCTTCACCTTGCGCATTTTCATCTGCTTTAGGTTGTGATTTTTCACTTGGTGTCGGTTCTACAACAGGTTGTGCATTTGCAGCCACCGGCTGAGTGTAAACTGGCACAGGAACCAGTTGGTATTGAATTTGTTGCTGAGTACCTGACGTTGCTGGCACTTGCGGCTGAATCGGCATTATAGCTTGGTTATTTGGCGTTGCCTTGTTTTGTAAAACCTCCGCTTCAATCGCAGGTTTCGTTTGCTGAGTCTGCAATCCTTTACCGATAAAGAAACCCAATGTAAGGGTCAGTAAAAAGCCTAAAAATAAAGCCAAATTACGGTAAAAACGTAATTTTTTACTTAACAGGTATTCCTGTTGATAATCACCTTGCATTGGCACAGCACCTCGGCTCGAAGTTTCATTTTGCTTTAATGCATCAAGAATATAAGACATACATACTTCTTTTAAAAAATAAACGACAAACCAATGCCCGTTAATACAGCGACTATAGCAAAGCAGGCATACATCCACACCTGATAATTTGCACCTGATGAGGCCGTTACTGACGCCTCAAGCGGTAATATTTCAGTTGCCGCTGTTGCTATCATGGTTTTATTAACCTGTTTACGACTATTGGCAAACGCCCCCATTAGCGCACGCTCACACAATAAATTGATAAGCCGCGGGATCCCCCCAGTTAATTGATGAATACGTTTAATTGCTGAGTTTTCAAACAACATGGTATCGCAGCCTGCAATATGCAAACGATGTTTGATATACGCAAATACTTCAGACTCATTAAGTGGCATTAAATGGTAACGAGCGGTAATACGCTGAGCTAATTGCCGTAACTCATTGCGTTTTAACAATGTTTGCAGCTCCGGCTGACCAACTAGAATAATTTGCAGTAATTTGCGCTGATTAGTTTCTAAATTAGTCAATAAGCGCAACTGTTCAAGTACCGCACCACTTAAATGCTGAGCTTCATCAATAACGAGCATAGTGCGTTTGTCTTGGCTATGGTTTTTTAACAGTCGATTTTTGATTTTATCGGTCAAATTTTTAAGCGTCGCCTCTGACTTTTTATAACGAATACGCAGCTCATCACAAATACTCGCAAGTAACTCTAACTCAGACAACGATGGGTTTAACACAAACGCCACTTGAGTTTCATCACCTATGCTTTCGAGCATGCAGCGTGTTACCGTTGTTTTACCAGTTCCGACCTCACCTGTAAGCAGCACAAAACCGCCGGCATCACCTAAACCATAGGTTAAATGAGCCAATGCTTCTTTATGACGTTCACTTAAAAAAAGGTAGTCAGGATTCGGTGCGATGGAAAATGGCTGATCCGTTAAGCCAAAAAAATCTAAATACACTTACTTCAATACGCTTAATAAAAACTCAGCCTATCATACCAATTCACCAACGAATTCCAAATTATGATAGGATTTCAATCATTATCGTTATTTATTATGTGTAAACCTAACACAATGAAAATATACCTAGTTGGCGGCGCAGTAAGAGATAAACTATTAAATCGCCCAATTAAAGAGTCAGATTATGTGGTAGTTGGTAGTACGCCAGAAGAATTATTAGCGCTTGGCTACCAGCAAGTTGGCAGTGACTTTCCTGTATTTTTACACCCAGAAACAAAAGACGAATACGCCCTAGCACGAACCGAACGAAAATCAGGGCAAGGTTACACTGGGTTCATTTGCGACTTTACGCCAGATGTCACACTGGAAGAAGATTTAATTCGCCGCGACCTAACCGTAAACGCCATGGCTGAAGATGAAAGCGGCAATATTATTGACCCTTTTAATGGACAAACCGATTTAGAACAAAAGCGCCTTCGCCATGTAAGTGATGCATTTTGTGAAGATCCACTGCGCATTTTGCGCGTTGCACGCTTTGCTGCTCGCTATCATTATTTGGGCTTTACTATCGCGCCAGAGACAGTATTACTAATGCAAGAAATGGTTGCCCAAGGTGAAATTAATACCCTAACCAAAGAGCGAATTTGGCTGGAAATTGAAAAATCCCTTGCCGATGGCGCAATCAATGTATTT